>JAYTXB010001117.1:0-19858 GCA_043743205.1 Schlesneria sp. | reverse complement strand
AAGCGGGGCGTGGGTGAGCGACCTCTTTCCGCATGTCGCTTCGTGCGTCGATGACCTCTGCATCATCAACGGAATGCACGGCTCGAACTCGCGCCACGGCGGGGCGCTGTTGGAACTGCACACCGGCAGCGACACGTTCGTCCGGCCCAGTATGGGTTCGTGGATCACCTACGGCTTGGGGACCGAGAACCAGGACTTGCCCGGCTTCATCACGATGTGTCCGACGCTGACTCATGGTGGTGTGAACGCCTACAGCTCGGCCTTTCTGCCTGCGACTTATGCCGGGACGCCGCTCGGCAATGCGAGCATCTCATCGGATCAGGCAAAAATCCCGTTCATCGACAATGCCGAGAAACAGTCGCGTGCGATGCAGCGGCTCGAGCTTGATTTGCTGCGTCAGATGAATGTCGAACGGATGACGGCGACTGGTCCCGACAGCACGCTCGAAAGTCGGATCGAATCGTTCGAGTTGGCTTTTCGACTCCAAGCGACCGCGCCACAGTTACAGGACATCAGCGATGAGACCGCAGGCACACAACAGGCCTACGGCCTCGACAACCCCACGACGAAGAACTTTGGACGGCAATGCTTGATGGCCCGGAGGTTCATTGAACGGGGAGTTCGCTTCGTCCAATGCACGCACAGTTACAAGTGGGATCAGCATGCGAACCTCAAAGCGGATCACGGTCGCAATGCGCTCGAAGTCGATCAGCCGATCGCCGCGTTGTTGCGTGACCTCAAAGAACGCGGCCTGCTGGAAGATACGCTGATCCTGTGGGGCGGGGAGTTCGGTCGTACGCCCGTCGCGCAGGGAGACGATGGCCGCGATCACAACCCGCAGGGCTACACGATGTGGTTGGCCGGTGCCGGTGTGAAGCCGGGCATTCGCTACGGTAAGACCGACGACTACGGCTACTTCGCCGTCGAGAACAAGGTCCACCTGCACGACCTCCACGCGACGATGCTCCACCTGCTGGGTCTCGATCATTTTAAGCTCACGTACAAGTACGCTGGCCGCGACTTTCGCCTGACCGATGTTCACGGCGAAGTGGTGCGGGAGATTCTGGCGTGAGGCAAACCGGCTCGGCTGTGGATAGAGAAAGTGAGATTCGCCATGAATGAAGATGTTCAACGACAGATCAATCCGCGCGTGGCGGAGGTCATTCGAGGCCGTCGCACGATCGGAGCGTTCCGACCCGAGTTGCCTCCGCGTGAGGTGATTCTTGACGCGATCGAACTCGCGCGATGGGCACCCAATCACCGGAAGACAGAACCGTGGCACGTCGTCTGGCTCGGTCCGGAAACGACTCGCGCCGTGATCGATCTCAACGCGCGGATCGTCTCCGAGACGAAAGGGCCGACGGAGGCCGAGTCCAAACGACGGAAGTGGGCCGAGGTTCCCGGTTGGCTGGCCGTCACCTGCGATCTCACCGAAGACTCCTTTCGTCGCGAGGAAGATTACGCCGCGTGCTGCTGCCTGATTCAAAACCTGTCGCTGGCATTATGGTCGGCTGGCATCGGCACGAAGTGGACAACAGGCGATGTCACGCGGCACGCCGAGCTCTTCAAACTACTCGGCATCGACGCCACGCAGCAGCGCGTCGTCGGGCTGATCTGGTTCGGCTACCCGGCGATCACTCCCTCACAATCCCGCCACGCGGTGGAGACGTTTCTCACCGAGCCGCCCTAGCAGCCCGTTGAAAAAGGTGGCACGGGTATCCTTGCCCGTGTCTTCCCGATGGGAATCACGGCCTAGAAGGCCGTGCCACAGACAATTTTCAACGGGCTGCGAGGGCCTTTACTCAACAAAATATCCGCCCATCCTCCGTGGCCGTACCGTGGCCGCTCGGAGCCGGACTCTCTGTCAGGAATACCCTCATGCGAATCCTCTCTGTTGGTCGTGTCATGTTGAGTTGTCTAGTTGCGTTGAGCATGAGTTCCCTCGTTCAAGCGGTGGATCGTGCGGCGACTCCGACCACCGTGGAGAGCGTGCTGGCCGCCGCCAACTCGGGAGATCGGCTGCTGTTGGCGGCGGGGACGTATGACTCGAAGAAGCTGATGATTTCCAAGCCGCTCACATTGAAGGGGGCTGGCATTGGGAAGACGATCGTCACGAAGGGCTTTCGTGCCTGGGCCGGTGCCGAACCGACGGGGATCCGCGTTGAGAACAGCGGTGGCATCACGATCAGCGATCTCACGGTCAGCGGCGTCACCACGACGGGCAATGAGGCGTATTTCGGGATTCTCGTCAGTGTGAGTTCGGCCCTGAACGGCATGACGATCAACAACGTGGAAGTGGCGGGGATCACTTGGTCGGGAACGTGGAGCAACGGCAAGACCGGTAATGCGATCGGCATCAAGGTCTGGTCGGGAAACGCCGCGAACGGTCTCGACAAACTGACGATCTCGAACTGCCACGTTCACGACTGCAAGCTCGGCTGGGGCGAAGCCGTGTCGTTGGGAGGCAAGGTCACCAACTTTAGTGTCACCAAGAACGTCGTCGAGCGAGTCGACAACATCGGGATTGATGCCGTCGGGGGCTACAGTTGGTTTAACGGCGCGGCGGCGAACGGCACGATCAGCTTCAACACCGTGAAGAGCGTCAATACGGCGACGAACCCTGCCTACAACGGCTCGAAAGCGGCGGCGGGAATCTATGTCGATGGTGGTCAGAAGATCACCGTCTCTGACAACACACTCGATGCGTGCAACTTCGGTATCTCGATTTCCTCCGAGAACACCGGAACGAACGCCCGCTTCAATCTGATTCTCCGCAATACGATCACGCTGCCGACCGAGTTCGCGTTCAACGTCGGCGGCGACACGGGAGTGTCGGGGACCGGCTTCGCGTTCGACAACGTTTTCACCGGCAACACGGTGACCGGATCTCCCGGCCAAGCAATGGTCCTCTTCGGTCGCACGCGACCGTACGTCACGGGGAGCAAAGCCAACGATTGGACTGCCAACTCGTTCACGTGGAAGAGCAAGCCGGCTTCGGCCGACTGGTGGACACCTGCTGGCGGTGACATCCATTGGGGCGACATCCAAACCGACACGACCAACAAGCGGATCACGCAGTGAGGCGAGCCGTCTCTGGAAGCCCATCGTGGGATAGGCTTCCAGCCTGTTGAATAACGTAGGATGGGCACCTTGCCCGTCCCCGCGTTCAAAGCAAAAGACGGACGGCCTGGGAGGCCATCCTACGTTTTTCAACAGGCTGCTATCCCACGAGACCGATCATCTCTGCCGCTCACCCTACATCAGCACATCACGCAGCACTTTGCCGCTGACATCGGTGAGTCGGTAATCGCGGCCTTGATGTTTGTATGTCAGTCGTTCGTGGTCGAGGCCCAGTCGCTCCAAGATCGTGGCTTGGAGGTCGTGAACATCGACCGGGTTCTCGGCGACGTTGTAGCCGAAGTCGTCCGTCGTGCCGTAAGTGATGCCCCCCTTCACGCCCGCTCCGGCCATCCACATGGTGAAGCAGCGGGGATGATGATCGCGACCGTAATTGGTGAGCGACAAGTTGCCTTGCGAGTAATTCGTTCGACCGAACTCACCACCCCACACGACCAGCGTGTCGTCGAGCATCCCGCGTTGCTTGAGGTCGGTGACGAGGGCATAGCCCGCGCGATCGACATCCGCACATTGCCGCTTGATCGAGCCGGGCAGACTGCCGTGATGGTCCCAGCCGGGATGATAGAGCTGGATAAACCGGACGTTCCGCTCGGCCAATCTCCGCGCGAGGAGGCAGTTCGCGGCGAACGTTCCCGGTGTCTTGGCTTCGTCGCCGTAGAGTTCGAGCGTCGCGGCCGTCTCCTGCGACAGGTCCATCACTTCGGGGACGCTCGTCTGCATTCGGTACGCCATCTCATACTGAGCCACGCGCGCGGTGATCTCGGGATCGCCCACGTCCTCGAACTGCGCCGCATTCAATTCCGCGAGTCGATCCAACATCTGCCGACGACTCGCCGCGCTGATGCCATCCGGGTTTTGCAGGTACAGCACGGGATCGCCGCCACTGCGAAACTGCACTCCCTGATGCAGGCTCGGCAGGAAGCCGTTCCCCCACAGCCGCGAGTACAACGGCTGGTCGATCCGGTCTTTTGAGATCAGCACGACGAAGCCCGGCAGGTTCTCATTCGCGCTGCCAAGTCCATAAGTCAACCACGCACCCATGCTTGGCCGACCCGCCAGATGATGGCCCGACTGTACGAACGTGATGGCCGGATCGTGGTTGATATGTTCGGTGTGAAGTGACTTGAGGAAGCAGAGTTCATCCGCCAGCTTCGCAGTCCACGGCAGCAGTTCGCTGACCCACGCACCCGATTGACCGTGCTGCGCGAACTTGAACGCCGACCCGGCCAACGGCAGCGACGATTGATTGCCCGACATGCCCGTCAGTCGCTGCCCCTTCCGGACGCTGTCGGGCAGCTCTTGGCCGTGCATCGTGTTGAGCAGCGGCTTGTAGTCGAACAGGTCCAACTGCGACGGCCCACCACTCATGAAGAGGGAAATGATCCGCTTGGCTTTCGGGGCAAAGTGCGGCTGGTCCAGGATGCCTCGAAACAGGCTGGGCCGCTCGGCGGCAGCGGCGTCACGCTGCAGCAGGCTGGTGAGGGCGATGCCTCCCAATCCAAGGCCACTGCCGCGCAGAAAGTCGCGTCGAGTTACGTGGGTGTGCTGGTGATGTTGCATGGTCTGTTCTCCTCATCTCCGTGGGGTAGGCCTCTTGCCCGTCGGTCGAGTCAGCGCGTGTGGACCGCTTCATCGTGGTTCAAGATCGCCAGAACCACGACGGTCTTGGCGGCGAGGTCGGTCGTGGTCAGTGTGATGTCGGGTTTGGACTCTCCGACGGCGAGCAGCTTCTTCGCTGCGGCGTCATCAGCGGCGAATAGGGCTCGTTGTTCGGTCAACATCTGGCCGAGGATCGTGGCTTCACGCGCGGACGCGGGGCGAGTCGTGACCAGTTGGAACGCCCACGCGAGTTGTTGCTCGTTCGACTCGCCCCCTTCCTTCATCATGCGCTGGGCGATGAACCGTGCGGCCTCCACGATTTGAGGATCATTGAGCAGCGTGAGGGCTTGCAGCGGTGTACTCGTACTTTGACGACGAACGGTGCAGTAGCTGCGATCGGCCGCGTCGAAGGTCATCAGTGACGGAGGCGGCACCGTCCGCTTCCAGTACGTGTACAGGCTGCGTCGGTAGAGGTCGGCTCCATGACTTTGATCGTAGTTCGGCTTGCCCATTGCGATGTCCCACAGACCCGCCGGTTGGTACGGCTTCACGCTCGGCCCACCAAGCTTCTCGACCAACAGGCCACTCGCGGCGAGCGATTGATCACGCAGCATCTCGGCAGTGAGTCGCTTCACCGGCGCGCGACCGAGCCAACGATTGTCGGGATCGCTGACTCCGGATGCCGTTCCATCTCCACGTCGGCCCATGGCGCTCGCCTGTCGATACGTCGCTGACATCGCGATCCGCTTGATTATGGCCTTTGTGTTCCAGCCACTCGCGATGAAGTCACGGGCGAGACAATCGAGCAACTCGGGGTGCGTCGGCAAGGCTCCCTGCGACCCGAAGTTGTCGCTGCTCTCGACTAAGCCTCGACCGAACAGCGTCTGCCAGAGTCGGTTCACCGTGACGCGGGCCATCAACGGATGCTCGGGATCGACGAGCCACTGCGCGAGGCCGAGTCGGTTGCGGGGCGCGTGGGCTGGGAACGGTGGCAACACGCGCGGCGTGTCGGCCGTCACCGGTTGAGTCGGCTGATCGTAGTTGCCTCGCTTCAGGATGAACGCGGGTTTGGGCGAGGGCATCTCGCGCATCGCCATGATCTCGGGGATCGGGTTGATGAACTTGCGTTGCTCATCACGCACCGAATGCAGTTCGGTGAGAGCCTGCTGCCACGGCGCGTGAGCGGTCACAAGGAACGTCTCGAACAGCTCGGGGGCCTTGGCAGACCAAGCCACTTTGAGATCGTCGTGGCCCGCGACGTGAGCCACTTCCAGTGCCGTCAGTTCACGACCATAGACGGCGAAGTCATCGACGCGGCCCCCCTTGAATCCCGAGTCACGGAAGCGCGAACCGATCGCCAATTCCGGCTCGCCCCCTTCATAGGTGATGTCCTTCCACAGCCCGTCGCGAATGACCTCGACCTCGACAAGACGGCCATCTATGTAAACGTGCAGTCCGTTCGCGCGGCTCGATCCGTCGTAAGTGATCGCCACGTGAGTCCATTCATTCACAGCGACGGGGCGTTGCGTGCGAACCTTGATCGAGTTGCCCGGCCACATGTGATGCAGACCGAACGCCACGTGTCCCTCTTCCAACAAGAACTCGTAGCCACGACTTCCCGCGTCGGCTGGTGCGCGCGAGTGATGCAGCACGACGGCACGCGGCGTGAGAACCGTGGGCCTGATGGCGATCGCGAGCGTGAACGCATCCGCTCGCGAGAAGTGACCGACACCGGGGAATGTGATGCCGTTGTCGCCGCTCAACTCGGCAGACTGTCCCGCGCGGCCTTCGCTCAGCCGAACTCCATCCGCCGTCTTGCCGGGCTTCGTCGCGTCGCTGTTGTTCGTGAACTGGTTCTTGTCGAGTTCATCAAACGAGTACGCTGCCAACGGAATCGGCACGACGGGCGACTCCGGCTTGGCGCTCAACCAACTGACGAACGGACTCCGCGCCGACTCGCGCAACGCCGCGAGTCCCCGCTCTTGCTCCACGATCTGCTGGTCGAGTCCCTTCAGTTTCGCCTCCTGCTCCTCGGTCGAGAGCAACACTGTCGGGACCGGCGTGGACGACGTGAAGTACGTCGTCTGGCCGAACTCGTCGATGTTCTGAAAGAACGAGAAGAGCGAGTAAAAGTCGTGCTGCGTGAGCGGGTCGTACTTGTGGTCGTGGCAGCGTGTGCATTCAAACGTCAGCCCGAGGAACGCGGTCCCAAACGTATCGACGCGATCGACAACATAGGCGACGCGGAACTCTTCCTCGACCACGCCTCCCTCTTCATTCTGCGAGTGCAACCGATTGAACGCCGTCGCCACGCGCTGCGTTTGAGTCGGTCGCGGCAAGAGGTCGCCCGCAAGCTGCCACGTGGCGAACTGGTCGAACGGCAGGTTGTCGTTGAACGCCGAGATCACCCAATCTCGGTACGGCCACGTCGGACGGAACCGGTCCATCTGATAGCCGTGCGTGTCGGCATACCGCGCCACGTCGAGCCACTCGGTCGCCATCCGTTCGCCGTAGCGAGGCGACTTGAGCAGCCGGTCGATCACCCGTTCATACGCTTCCGGTGACGAGTCCTTCACGAACACCTCGACCTCACTCGGTGACGGCGGCAGCCCCGTGAGATCGAACGTCACACGACGCAGCAGCCGCTCCTGGCTCGCTTCCGGCGCGAACGACTTCAGTGCGTGTTGCTCCAGTTCGTACAGGACGAAGCGGTCGATCTCATTCACGACGCGACGCTCGTTGTCGGGACTGACGCGCGGTGGCTCGACCCGCTGCATTGGTGTGAAAGCCCAATGCCCTTCGTACTTCGCTCCCTGCTGAACCCACTGTTCTAGCAGCGACTTCTCGACAGCTGTCAGTTGCTTGGGGTGCTTCGCAGGCGGCATCGCTTCATCGGGATCGGCAGAGCGAATCCGCCGCACGAGTTCGCTCCGCGCTGTATCGCCAGGCACGATCGCAGCATGTCCCCCGAGGTCGGCTCGCGATCCCTCGACCGTATCCAATCGCAAGTCGGCTTGCCGCGCCTTCTCATCCGGCCCATGACAGGCCCAACACTTGTCGGCCAAGATCGGACGGACATCGCGGTTAAAACGAATCTCGCGCGGAGTGGCCGCGACCGTGGGTTGAGCATCGGCAGCGAGAGGCTCAAGAACGCAAGCGAAGGTTGTCAGGAAGGCCGCTGTCATGGCCACACGTGAGACACACCAGCCGATGAGCGAGGCGAAAGGCGAACGGTTTGAACTCATGATGCAGAACTCCCAATGAAGCGGGGCGATGGACTCGTTCAAACAGAACCTCGGCATCGCACCGAGCTACTCCTGAAACTCCAATGTTAGCAGCACCGCGCGGTGGTCGGAGACGCGGCGAGTCTCATTGTCGAAACGTTGATTGAGGTCCATGAAGTTGATGCTGATCTGACGGCGCTGGTTCTCGCGAGTACACGCTTCGACGACGGACGGCGAGACCAACACGTGGTCGATCTGCTCACGCCGCCCGGCGTACTCATACGTCCAGTGGTTGCGGAGGCGGTCGTTCCAAGACTCGTTGGTCTCGTCGGCCTTGCGCGTGTGAAACGTGGCCCCGGCGGTCTGAACGAGGTCTTCCTCAATGTCGTCTCGCCCCCGAATGCGTCGGAGCGTCGGTTGGTCTCGCGCATCGTTGAGGTCCCCCGTAATGATGACATGCTCACCGCGCAGCATCGGCTTGAGATAATGCCGCCGCACGATCGAGGCCTGGGCGACGCGCTGCGCATCCTTCTCGTGCCCACCCAGTTCGCTGGTCAGATGCAGCACGTAGAGATTCACCGGACGACCGGCCGCGTGGAAGACGACCGACATCCCTTTGCTGACTCCCGTCGTGTCTTCGTTCTCGGGATCGTCGAGTTCCAGGTCGAAACCCTCGCGACCGGGAAGCTCGGGCAGAATGTGAGTCAGTTCCCGTTTCGAGAAGACGGCCACATTCTGGTTCGTGAACGTGTCACTCGAACGAGCCGCCGCCCAGAAGGGATAGTCGAGGCCCGCTTCTTTCACGAGCTCACGCAGGTCGCGCACGTCGGTCTCATCGCCAACTTCCGTGAGACCAATCACGTCGGCATTGATCTCCCGAATCGCGGCCGCCACCGCGCGTGCCGCCGCCTGAAATTTTTCATCGCGGAACTCACGCAAGTTCCAGATCGCGTCGTCTTGCGGAGTCAGCTTGAGCGGCAAGCCGTACTTCACATAGATGCGGCGGCGATTGAGCCACTCGCAATTGAACGTCCCGACCTTGATGACATCCGCCGCAAGGGCCATCTGCGCAGCCCACGGCCCGACAATCACCGCCACCAACAGACACCGGACAAACGTGACCGACATGCGAACCTCCGCGAGAAAAATGCGAACTCACCGCGAGGCACTCTACCTCAGTCCGAGCGACGTTTCGAGAAACCACGACCACCCTGCAATTCGCCGGGTGCAGTCGTCAGTCGGTGGTCACAATTGATTCCCGCTTTGATCGCACACTAAGGCGACCGGCATGAGTTCTCTGCCCCAGACCAACCCGCAGCGTGAGTTTAGAGGTTGCGCTGTTCGCGGATTGAAGTTGTCTTCGCCCCCACGGGGCCTCGGAGATCAGCCCAGGGCCAGCGGACAACGTGAGCGCCGCCCTAGCAGCCCGTTGAAAAACGTAGGATGGGCATCTTGCCCGTCCGATTTCCCGCAGAAAAACAACGGCCTAGAAGGCCATCCTACAGTTTTTCAACGGGCTGCTAGGGATCCGGAAAGTCGGAAAGTTGTGCCCTGAAGGGGCACGGGAACGATTGGTCGAGACCACACGGCCATGCGAGGCCGATCCGTCAAACCTCCTGTGCCCCGACAGGGCACGATCCAGACACGCCAACAAACCCAAGGCGGCGCTCGCGGAGGCTTGCTGGCCCTGGGCTGGTCTCCGAGGCCCCGTGGGAGCGAAAACAAGAATAGCGTAACTTCTAAAAGCGTGAGGGAGGAAGTCCATCGAGTGACTCCCTCCCTCACGCTTTGGGTTGGTAAATCATTTCCTGCCGCTCGCCTAACGAGGCTTCTGCTCACGTCGCCGGAATGCAAGTCAGGGAATGCCTCGCCTACGTAGCTCAGTCATTCGATGACTGAGATTCTCGACGCGAACGACGACCCGTTGGGAACGGCACTCCGACTCGCGTGAGTGCTGTCGTTCAGAGACGCTCTTCGTCGCAAAGCGACGCCAGCCAATGGCGGTGAGTCTCAACTGACCGCAGCATTCCGGTTCATCCAAGCCACGACGATCGCGGCCCCGACAAACACGAGGAACGACAGCACGCTGAGCGGAGCTGGCAACAAGAAGAACCCAAGGAGACCGATCACCCCCACGACCGACGGAGCGCGGTGCATTAACTGGGAGAGTGCCGTTCCGCTGTTCACTGCGATCACCACTCCGAGGCCCACCGCCAACCAGACGAGTGTCCACAACAGGCCGAGTCCCGTCCTCACCGACTCCTGCGGACGAAGGCCGAGCGCCAACTTCGGATCGCCACCGGCCTTGGTGAAAATGAGTTTCTGTCCCGTCGTCGGCAACTCAAACCCGAGCGACAATCCGCCCGCCTGAGTCCACGCCGCAAAGCCGCCGCCCGCTCCATTCGGCATCTGCCCCGCACCGAGTCCCTCAAGGTTGTTGCGTCCGAGTTGAGCGAAGTCGAGGTTTGGATTGACACCAAGAATGGCACGTCCGCTGTTCGCCATGAGCGAGTCCAACTCAATCCAATCGCTAAGTCCATCGCCATCGTGATCCACACCAGAGACGTTCGCACCGAGTGTGCGGTCTCTGACGGTGTGACTCTTCAACCCTACCGGGCCGCCGTTGGGGAGGTGCGGAGGCCCCGGTAATCCCAGATTCGTTCCCAGAGGTGGCATTCCCCAGGCGGGCACCTGTCCCGGACCGGGGCCATTCACCATCGGACCTGGCCGACCCATCATCCCCGCTGCCGGATTCGCATAGCGAACCGTGCCATCGTTGTTCGTGACGATCCCCTGAAGGCCGTTGCCGGTGATCGCCGTTCCCGTAGCCAGTGATTGAAAACCCGAGTTGTCGAACCACTGAACGTTCGGGTTCGGATTGCCTCCCATTCCCGGCTGGCCTTGAGGATTGCCGTTGCCTTGGGGGTTGAAAGTGTTTCCCATCCACAGGCCATTGCCTCCCTGCTGACCTGCGCCGAATCCGCCACCGTTGAAGTTGCCCTGTTGCCCCTGCTGACCGGCCACGAATCCTCGACCGCCGAAGCCTTGCTGGCCCTGTTGACCCCCGCCCTGTTGGCCTTGCTGTCCTGCTTGGCGAGAGGCACTGTTGTTCGTGATGACGGAGTTCAAATCGCCAAGGTTCGACTCATTGAGGCTGCGATAGTTCTGCCGTTGTTCCGAATTGGCGGCCTTCGAAGGAGCCTTTCCCTGTGGCTTGCCATCCGCCGGCTTGTCGCCTCCCGCCGACTTGCCTCCTTCTTTCGCATCGCTCTTCTGCGCATCGGCTTCTTGGTTTTGCAGGCCGAAGTTGAACGCGGCCACGCCGTCGTCCCCGTTTTGAGTTTGGGTTACAACGATTCCATTACCATTGAAGAGCAGGTTGTTGTTGTCGAGGTTCTGTGCCAGGGCCTCAAAGCTGTCGAGACTCTGCGGGTTAATTCCCATCGTCGATTGAGACAAAGATGGAGTCAACTGCGCCTCGGCTCCTTTGCGACCGTCCTTCACGACGACGGCCGACTGGCGGCCTTCGTCGATCTGGACGTTCTTCTGAATATCGGCAAGCTGCTTGCGGACCTGATCCTGCTGCCGGGTGAATTCGACGTCCGACGGACACGAGAATCGGTCCAGTGCCACGCCGATTTGCTTCAGGTTGTTGACGCATTCAAATTTGGTGCGTCCGCTGACTCCCTGCTCGAGACACCCGATCAGTTCGTTCGCGTCCTGAATGAGGGTTTGTGCGTAGACCAGGTCGGGAGTGTCCTTCGGCTGCCACGTCAGGTTGTGGCGAGTGGCCGTGGTGATCGGCTTCACGTCGAGGTCGTCCGGCAGATAGACCGTCCAGCGGGTCCGCGCGACGGGGATGCCGAACTCGGGATCGGTCTGCTGACTGATGACCTCGGGCGCGGGGAACGAAAACTCCTCTCGAAGCACTCGCGCCGACTTGGGCAACGCGCCGCTGAGCCTTCCTCGCCAGACGACCCGCACCGGGAACGAGAGACTCGCGGCACTCGTCTTGGGAAGGGCGATCAGTTGGATGGCCTCGCCGTTTCGCTTCGTCGTCACCGCGCGGGACGGCAGGTTGCCAACGAACACTGACAGCAATTCCGATTGCGGCGGCAGCTTGAGAGCCAGGAACTGTCGCGAGCGGTTCTTGATTGTGTAGATCGCCTGTCCCCGGTACCTGCCGTCGCGGCTGACGACGGTCGTCAGGTCGGCGACGTTCACCGACGCGGGGGCGCTCGCTGTCTGAGCGAACTTGTGCAACGTCCACTTCGGCGCGGTGAGCAGCTTCTTCACCTTCACCAACTCGGTCGCCTGATCGACCAGCGTCTGATCGACCACGACCGGCACGTCCTCGCGCTGCACGGCCTCGGTCAGCGACGGGTCGGCCGTCGTGAGCTGACTCTGCGACGAATTGATCAGCAGCACGTACTGCCGCTGTCCCTCGATCGGCTCCATCCCCGTGGCAGCGGGCGGCCCGCCTGCTGCGCCTTGTCCACCGTTTGCAGGCGAGCCGCCCGCACCACGTTCCATTACGACCGCCGGTGCTTCCACTTCTTTCGTCGCCGGAGGGAGCGTGCCGACCGCCGTCGCAAAGTATTTCCCACTGACGGGTGTCCGCAGCCAGATCGTCCAGCGCGTGCGACCGTTCCCGGCATCGACGTGCGTCGTCTCGCGGATGCCGTTGCCGGTGAAGACCAGTTTGCCCGCGAGTGAACTCGGTGTCGTAAACACCAGCGCGTCGGCGGTCGCCGCATCGATCTGCCATTGCAGCGCGAGCGTGTGAATCACCGCGACATCGGTCACGGTCGTCATCGTCAACCCGTTCGCGGTCAGCTTCGGCGTCGCCTGCGTCAGCTTGAGCGAGATGTCGGACGGCGCGAGGCCGTTCGTCGCGAACGCGAACTGCACCGGCTTGTTCGGCCGTACCGCCCGCAACTCGGCACTGACTTGCGCCGCGTCGAGCGAACGCCAGCCGGTGAACTGATCGAGCGTCGCGCTAAAGCCTTCATCCAGCCACACCGCCGCCGTCGTGTCGAGCTTCGTCGCATCGAGCGGTCGAGGAAACGTCAGCGTTGCGCTCCCGGCGTCTCCGTCGCGCGCGACTGTTCCGCCGAGAACGACCTCGGTCAGCCCAAGCCTCGGTGCGTTGAGGTCGATCGTCAGCGTCGTCACCTCCCCCTGCGTGGCCACCGACCAGTCGTGCAGTCCCGTCGCCTGCACATCGAGGATCACGAAGCCCTTCGGCAGAGACAGATTCAGCGACGAACGCGGTGCGCCGGTCAGGTTGTAGAGCAGTCGAGTCGTCAGCAGTTGCTTGCGTCGCGTGATGAACGCGGCCTGATGCGCGGTGACGTTGGCCAGCGACTCCTGCCTCGTCGCGCGCAGGCTCAGGGTGAACGGTCGCCTCGAGAACCGATAGGCCAGTTGCGGCGCGACGTTCGGGCGGCTGACCGGCACCTGCGTCGTGAATTTTTCGCTGTCGATCTGCGTGAGGGACTCGACCTTCTCGGCCCGCAGCGAGAACTGGTCCCCCGCGAACACGGCGACCTGGCCGATCTCGTTCGTGACCTCCTGCGGCGCGAGCGGCGGCACGTCGATGTTGGTAGGTTGCGTTCCGACCTTCACATCCAAGAATGCCTCGACCGTCAGCTTGGTCGTGTCGGTGACGTTGCGGCGGAAGATGACCCTCAACTTGCGAGCCGCTCCCTCACCCTGCAATTCCCAACCGCCGACGTCCGGGCCGTTGACCGCCTGCAACCGCAGCGACTCGGACAGCGCGAACGACACGTCGGCGATGCTCCCCTGCCGCACGCGATACTGATAGCCGTTGCTGACCGCCGTCCCCGCATCGGTCAGCGTGACAGCCTGCACCGAATCGACATGAACCACGGCGGCGGCGGCTCCCTTCGCCTGTTCGGGCTGCCACGCGATGGCCACGTCGCCTCCCTTGTCGATCGGCAGGTCAATCCACTGCGATTCGGCTGCAGCCTTTTCGGGTGCCACTGGCGGCTGCTTTGAGCCGCCAGTGTTCTTATTGTCGTCCTTCTCTTCCGAAGACACTGGCGGCCCAAAGCGGCCGCCAGTGGCACCCGCAGCACCTGTCTTGGTCACGCGGCGGAAGATCGTTGTCGAACCGTTGATCCGCACCGACAGATCCTTGGCGGGCAGCGCAAACGACAACTTGCCGCTCGGCACGGCGAGCAGTGGCAGCGTGAACGAACCGGTCGCTCCCGACAACCGCGCGGGGATCGAGAACGCGAAGTCCACGACATGCAGGCCGGGCGTCGAGACGGCCACCTTCAGGCAGTCGCCGCTGGCGATGAGAGCCGCCGTTTTCCCATCGAGCTTCGCGTCGCGAGCCGCCACTTTGCCGAGCGGCAACTCGACCAGAAGCTGTCCGTCCACGTAGCTCCTGATGGCGAAGCGGGCCGTCACGTTGATCGACGATTCATCCGGCTGCTTCTCATTCGCGACGACCTTTGCCGAGTACAAAGCCTCGACAATTCCACCAGCCTGAGGCGCGGTGTGCTTCAGTGGCTTGTCGGGATACGCGAGCTGATACAGCTCCACAAACTTGTCGAACGGCAGCAGAATCTTGTCGGCCGCGAGCGGATCGGTCCCCGCATCAAACGGCACGATGAGACTCGTCGGAGCCGGAACGGGTGGAGCCGGTTGAGCCACCAACTGAGCGGAAGGCCCCTTTCCACCGGGAGCATTCGGTGCAGACTCACTTTGCGGCGGCGGCGTCTCACCCTTCCCCTTCTGAGCGAACGCCGCACTGTTCAGCGCCAAAACAGCGAACAGCATCAATCCCACCACCGGCGGCGTAACGAATTCTGACTTCACTCCGCCCTCCTCCTTCCGCCCTCCGCCCTTCATCCACGAGCAGCAACCGCTGCAACACCCTTCACACCACTTCGCCAACCCGACCGCCAACCACAGCCCGCACGCCAGCAGCACTCCGAAGAACACGCCATCGAGCACCACCTGCAAGCTCTGCGGCGCGAGGGGCAGCAGCGCGAGTGGAATCGTCAGGCCGAGGGCCGCCAGCGCCACCTTGTTCGCGCACGAAGTCTTACGCAGGAACCAGCCGACGAGCGCGACGAGAGCCATCAGGAAGATTCGCAGGTTCGTCCCTGCGTGCTCATCGACGTAACCGAGCTGCAATCCGATTCCGCCTCGCGACGGATCGGCTCCGGCATACCGGAACGACTTTTCCAGACTGCCACTCGGCGCGGCGAGATCAATCGCCAGCGACAACAACCCGAGTTTGCTTTTGCTCCACGCCGCCGGTTGATTCGGATCAAGCTGAATACCCTCTCGAATCCCGTCTCCATCGACATCGCGATCGCCCGGTTGCTTCGCCGGCGCACGGTTCGGCTGGTTCTGTGCCACCATCGGATCGGCGGCTTGAGGCATGTCTTGGAGACGGTCAATCTGCGCGTTGAGCTTTTTCTCCCTGGAAGGGGCACCAAGTCGTATCGCATCATCCTCAATGGCGAATGCAGCGACATCCTTCTTGCCCGCCTCCAGTGACCCACGCGGTTCGGCCGTCGGAGTGGCGGTAGTCGCGGGAGCCATCGGCGGCATACTTTCCGAGGTCGCCTCCTCGTCCGGACGCGCCATTCCCATTCCCATAATGGTGCCCGAGCGATAACGACTTCGATCCTGCGGCGCACCTTTCGAGTAATCCTTATCTTTAGCAGTCGGCGCAGTCTTAACAGCGTCATAACGATGCGCGGTCCCGCCGCGCGGCTGTTGAGTGGCGGGAAGCATCAATGCGACAAGAATCACTCCAATAATCAACACCGCCACAATGCTCCCCCAACCGATGCCCCATGCACCGCGCCGCTGGTACGTCAGCAGGAAGAGGGCGATCACGCCGAGAGTCACCACCACCGCGAAGACCTGCCAGCCGAGTTCGATCAGCGTCGGGACTTTGAAGCCCGCGTTGAATTGGCCCAGCAGGCTGGTCTCGTCCAGTTTCTGTTCCGGTTCGAGCGGGCCGGTGCTGCTGACCAGCCGCGTCTCGGGCGGGTAGTGGACATTCCAGTGCTGATCGAGCACATCGACCGGCTGCGCCGTTCCCTGACCGGTCTGCACCGACAGCTCGGGCGGCGACTGCTCGATCGTCCCGAATTGAGTCAGCGCGGGCGTGGCCGAACGGTAGAACAACTTCAACTCACGCGTCGGCCCGTAGCTTGGGCTTCCAGCCCGAGCGGTCTGCCCCGGTATCTGTGACACGCTCGGGCTGGAAGCCCAAGCTACGGGAAGAGCGAGGGGGACGAGATAAATATCGCCCTGTCGTCTCACTTCCACCGGCTGGCCATCCACGAGCGTGGCCCACAGCGAAACATCCTGCGGCAGCGTGACGCGCAGGCCCTGCACGCCGACGGCCGTCAATTGGAAGGTCGCTCGATGTTGCAGTTCACCCGTCCGGCCAAGGACGCTCGTCACGTCGAGTCTCTGGCAGACGGCGGTTGGGACCGCGAGTTTGTCGAACCGCTCTTCGCTCAGCGTCAGCGAAGCTCCGGCCGACACGGTGCGATAGACCGCGACGATCCGCTCCTTCGGCGCGTAGTAGACGGCGGGAAGATCGAGCGGATCGACCTCGGCCAGCGCCGCGCCGTCGCTCCCCTTGGCCTCCATCGTCAGGCGTTGTTCGCCCCCCGCTTCGACGGCAAGGAACCCGTTCTGCCGCTCCGCCTCGACGAAGCGCGGTTGAGGAACCGCGAACGAGGTGGCTACCGCCTTCGGATCGGCAGCAACTGTGCGAGGCAACTCGATGTCGCATGTCAGCAGGATTTGGCCTCGCACGCGCCGATCGAACTGCAACGTCCAGAGACGCTCACCATTCTGCGGAGCGGTCGGTTTTTGCTCGACGATCTGCGAACCAACCGCCTGGAATCGCAACGCCGTTCCCGCCGCTTCCGGCAGCGCGATCTGGAGCGTTCGCACGCCGCCTCCCTCGACTTCGACAATCGCCTGCAAGAACGTGTGAGTCGTTTGTGGATCGATGCGACCAAACACGATTGTCTGCGCCGACAATCGGCTCGGTTTGCGAGTCACCTTCAGTTGCCCGCCGTATCGTGTGTCCTGCGATTGGAATCGCAGGCGTTCGTAGTCCGCCTTCAGCGGCACGGTGTCGAGTCCCTTCAAATCGAGCGACGCCAGATCGAGATCGTCATCACCGCGCACGATCAACGCCCCCTCGGTCAGGCTCGATTGCGGCAAGAACAGTTCCGGCAGATCGACCGTGATCGGCTCGGCCTCGACGGGCCAGCCAGGAACGTCGCGTCGCAGCGACAGTTTCACCGTGCCACTCGACTCGGCGGCCAGGGGCGGATCGAGCAGGATCCGAAGCTGATTGACTCCCGCCTCCTGAGGCAGCACCTGCCACTTGAGCGGCTTGTCGTCGCGGGTCGCGGTGAGGATCGTCCAGTCGGCCGCAATGCGCAGGTCCAGCTCGAACAGCGGCGCGAAATGCGTCTCGACCGTGAGGGCCGATTGCAGATCGAGCCCCGTCGCGTTGACATCCAGCACCGCCGCGACCGCCGCCTGAACCTCGCGCTGCTTCGGTTGCGTGGTCAGCCGCAACAGGAAGTCGGGCTGCCACGCATCGAACCGCAGGAATTCGGTCGCGTTCAATTTCGACATCTCATCGGGCATGTCGGCGGTTGGCTTCGAACCTTGCGTGGCCCGCCTCACGCCGTTGGTCTCCTCCACGCGCAGTCGGACTCCCGCCGGATGCTGCACCATGATCTGGCCGATGTGCGACGTGACGTTGGCGATGGTGAGCGGCGGCACGGCCCACGGCTTGCCCGTTTCGACCGCCATCACTCCCTTGAACGAAATTTTGCGAGAGCCATCAAACGCCTGACCAAACGTCAGCGTGATGATCGTTGTTGCCGGCTTGTCGGCTCCAGCGGGCTTCTCACCATCGGTGAGATCCCACGCTTCGAGACCGGTCGCCTCGACATCGGCGATTTCGAGCGTACTCGGCACCGTGAACGTCAGTTTGTCCACCGGTTTCCCAAACACTTGCAACGTCGTGAGAGCATGCCATGTCACCTCGCCCGGCGCGACGTGCAGGCCGTAGCCGGTGGTTGCGAACGTCAGCGCATCGGCCGCGTTCTCGGCGGCTCGATCCGTGATGCGAAGCTGAATGCCGGGCGCTCCGCCGATGGCAACCTTGTAATCGGCCGCCTGCTCCAACGGCGCGGGCCTCTCCAATTGAAGTGCCCCCACCAACAGTCGCTTCCCCGCAGGCAACGTCACCGACAACGAGCCGCTCGGCGCTCGCAGTAATGAAAAGGCCGCCACCTGATCGCTGCCGAGGCTGTTCAATTCCGTGGACAACTCCAGCTTGAGCGTGTGTTTCCCCGGCTTGTCCGACAGCAGCGAGATCGATCCGTCCTGATTTCGACCGACCATCGCAGGCTCATCGTCGAGCGACGCCTTCTCGACGGACAGCCGCTGCATCGCAAACGAAAACGATTGCCAGTCGGCAGAGAATTGAGTCAGCTCCGCAGTCACGCTCAGCAGTAACTGATCGCCGATGACGCGCGCCGCATACTCACTGTTCGTCAGCACAAACGGCACATTGGCCGGAGGAGCCTTCGCCGCATTGGCCCTCGCCAGCGCCAGCAACTCCTCAAACTTCCCCTTCGTCAGCATGGCCCCGCGCTTGTCGCGCTCGACCACAACGTCAAGGTCTTCCGCCGGAACAAACACGCGCCGCGCATCACCCAGTTCGGCCGCGAGGTCTCGCGGCTGAGCGTGAACGTCGGAGGCAAACGACCACGCGACAACACACGCGACCGCCATCAAGCATCTATTGAGCAGGCGACTCACCATCGCAGTCCCCTCGTTGGGTTGAGCATGTTCAAACGAAACGCCTTCGGATTTTTGAACCACGAATAGCACGAATCTGAAGAGGGGAAGTAAGGCGAAGAGAAAAGGGAAGCCGAACAGGAAGGCAACCACGGATTACACAGATGACACAGATCAGACGAAGAGCAAGCGGCAGAAGACGAGAGGCAATAGGCGGTCAACCTGCGTGCCGACTCATTCTCAATTCGGCTCTGTTGTGTTTCTGTATTTCGTCCCATCCGTCTTCGCCTGATCTGTGTCATCCGTGAAATCTGTGCAATCCGTGGTCGCCTTAGCTTTCTGTCTTCGACTTCCGCCCGATCGCCTTCCTCTTCTGATTCGTGTGATTCGTGGTTCCGCCTCTGTCTTAGCCTTGGTTCGGCTTGTCATCAGCCTCGATTGTTTTCACAGACTCGTCCGTTTTGACCGCCTCGCCGCTGGATGCGATCGACGGAGTTCCAGCCGGTGTGGCGAGGGCGACCAATGCCGCTGTTCGCTTGTGTTCGGTGAGCAGGCAGTGGACGAGCCAGATCGCCGCGAGAGCCGCGAGGCCATACGAGGCGACGGCCAAGCCGTGGACGATCACGTCGGCATCCTTCAGGGAATACGTGGCGGCGGCGAAGGCGGCGACGATGAGCAGCGTCAGCTTGTTCTCCCACGAGGTGCCTCGCAGGACGAGGGCGATCAGCACGATCGCTCCACTGACAATCCAGGTGTAGAACGGCAGGTGCCACCAGCCGAGATCGACCGTTCGCAGCGGACTGGTTTGCCCGTCCTTCTCACCCGCGTCACGACCACCGAGGTTGGTGTAGTCGTAGGGATGGCCTTCAATCGGGAAGTCGAAGATGCCACCCGAATCCGTGCCGATCCAACTGTCGAGTTCCTGAGCTATCGTCGCGTTCTTGTGGCGAGCAAGCAGCAACTCACTAAGTTTTGCGCGGGTCTTCACGCTGAAGTTCTTGGGTGTACCGACCAGAGCGTACTGATCGGGAACCCAGACCGTCGCCCGAAGCTGTTGAACC
>JAYTXB010001116.1:0-7117 GCA_043743205.1 Schlesneria sp. | reverse complement strand
GCCTCGTGAACCGATCTGTCAAACCTCCTGTGCCCCGACAGGGCACGATCATCACACGCCAACAAACCCAGGGCGGCGCTCGCTTGGGCTGCGCTGGCCTTGGGCTGATCTCCGAGGCCCCCTTGGGGCGAAATCATGAATAGCCCAACTTCTAAACAACGGGGTGAGGGTTCAAAACAGTGACTCGCGCGCTGATGCAGCCTGCTCACCTTCGTCGCACACAATCCCGTGCAGCGGCCTCGCAAAACGGAGGCAGGTCATACCGAAATCCCGAACAAGCAATACGCGTTCAGTGACGGCTCCGCTTTCCGAAACGAAGCTCGGTCGATCGAGTAAGGAAGTTTTTCATGACGAATCGTTGGTTGACGATCATTGGGGTGTTGGGAGTCGGAGTCGGAGTCGGAGTCGCGTCGGTCGCCGGATATCAGGCGCTGCGGCCACCGCATCGAGGAGAGCGACCGGAGCCTCAGGCGATGAAAGCGGACTCACCGATAGAGCCGAAGAGCCGCGTGAGTTTGACGGAGTCCAAATGGGCCGCCGCGCAGATCGTGGTCGCGCCGATCGAACGACGGACGTTGCAACCGACGCGCACTGTGTCGGGCCGCATCGACTATAACGGGACGCGGCATGTCGCGGTGAAGTCGCCGTTCGATGGCGTCGTCCGAAAGATGGCTGTCCTGGTGGGGGCGAGCGTTGAAGAAGGGCAAGTCCTCACGGTGATCGAAAGCCCCGAACTCGGGGAGCGTCGCGCGGATGTCCTGCAACAACAGGCTGATCTCGAACTGGCCGGGCGCGAACGAGACTGGTGGGGGGAGTTGCAAACGAACCTCGATGAACTGCTCGCGCGGCTGAAGCGACCGCAGGAGATCGCGGCACTCGAACAAGACTTCGCCGAGAAGCCGCTGGGTGACTATCGCCGCGACATCTTCTCGGCCTATGCCAAGTACCGCACTGCCGAAACGATCAATGCCAACTTGAAGGGACTGACTGAAGGATCGGTCAGCACGCGCACGGTCCTCGAACAACGGGCCGCGCGCGATGCGGCGTCGGCCGATTTTCAGGCAACCAGTGAACAGGTCGCCTTCGACTCGAAACAGAAACTCGGCAAGGCTGTCGCCGCCTTCGATGACGCGGCACGCCGATTGACCGTTGCGAAGGAGCGGCTCACATGGCTGACGGGGCACTCGGCCGACGCGCCCCACGATCCAATCAAAGAAGAGTCGCTCAGCACCTGGCCGGTGAAGGCTCCGTTTGCGGCGACCGTGGAGGAAGTGATGCTCGCCGCGTCCGAGCGAGTCCGTCAGGGAGACGCCATCGTCCTGTTAGCCGATACCACGTGCATGTGGGTGCAGGCCGACATTCGCGAGAAAGACTGGTCCGCGTTGTCCCTGTCTGCCGGACAGACGATCCAAGTGCAGTCACCCGCTCTGCCGGGAAAGACACTCGACGCGACGATCGCCTTCGTCGGTCGGACAGTGAACTCCGAGACCCGTGCCGTTCCGATCGTGGCCGACATTCGCAACGACGACAACCTGTTGAAGCCCGGCCTGTTCGTGCGAGTTCTGCTGCCCGACGGCCCGCAGCGCGAGACTCTGGCGATTCCCGACAGCGCGCTGGTGAGACACGAAGGCCGCACGTTCGTCTTCGTCGAAGTCGGCCCTCGCGATTTTGAAGCCCGCGACGTGATTGTTGGTGCGAGTATCGATCCTTGGATCGCGATCGCGTCCGGCCTGAACGCCGGAGACCGGATCGCCACTTCAGGAACATTTGTGCTGAAGTCGGAGTTGTTGCTGGAGCCGGAGGAGTGAGACGAGACCAACCCGATGCGTGAGCGAGGAAGTTCGATGTCTTACCCACGCGAGGAGTCCCTCACTTGCGATTTCGGGAGTCACGCTGTTCTTGTCTTTGCCCCAACGGGGCCTGGGAGACCAGCCCAGGGCTAGCGAGCCTGAGCGAGCGCCGCCCTGGGTTGGTTGACCGTGTGATGTTCGTGCCCTGTAGGGGCACAGGAGTTTTGATCGTGTGGTTTCGCGAGTGGCCTCGCTCCAATTTCCCGTGCCCCTTCAGGACACAACGTTCAAATAGACTTGTCCCCAGGGCGGCGCTCACGTTGTTCGCTGGCCCTGGGCTGGTATCCGAGGCCCTTTTAGGGCGAAGACAACAGCAGTCCGCAAATGACACAACTTCTAAACTCTCCCCCTCACTCACGCTTCGGGTTGGTTTTGAATCTCGACATGTCTCAACACGAAGACCCCTAACCCTCTCCCCCCTGCGTTCATTCCTGAAGACAGGGCGGGGGCGAGGGAACCGGAAAGAAATACAAAACCCATGCTCTCCACGCTGATTGAATTTTCGCTGCACAACCGAATGCTCGTGCTGTGCCTGGTCCTGCTGATGGGCGGGCTGGGCGTGTACTCGGCGCTCGGGTTGCCGATTGATGCGGTCCCCGATTTGACGAACGTCCAAGTGCAGATCGTCACTGATGCGGGTGCCCTTTCACCGCTGGAGGTCGAGCAGTACGTGACGTATCCCGTCGAGCAGTCGATGACGGGACTGCCGAACGTGGAAGAAGTTCGCAGTGTGTCGAAGCTTGGCATTTCATCGGTCACCGTTGTGTTTCGAGAAGGGGCGGACATCTATCGCGCGCGGCAACTCGTGACCGAACGACTCCCCGAGGCCATCGAGAAGATTCCCACCGGATACGGCACGCCGCGTCTCATCCCGCTCACCACGGCCCTCGGTGAAATCTTGCAGTTCGAGGTGCGGGCCGAGCATCTGACGGCGATGGAGCTGCGGACGATCCTCGAATGGCAGATCGCACCACGGATGCGTCAGGTGCCAGGTGTGACCGAGATCAACTCGCATGGCGGCTACTACAAATCGTTTGAAGTGCAGCCCGACCCGAATCGCCTCGCCAGCTTCGGCGTCTCGCTCGCGGATCTGTTTCGGGCGTTGGAAGAGAACAACTCGACAGCGGGCGGCGGCTACGTAGTCCATCACGGTGAGCAGCGGTTCATTCGAGGACAGGCGTTACTCAGCGGGGTCGAGGACATCGAGCAGGTCGTGTTGCGAGTTGGTAAGTCAGGTTCGCCTGTATTGATTCGTGATGTGGCTGACGTGGTGATTGCGCCACTGTCGCGACAAGGCTCCGCCACGCGCGACGGTCGCGGCGAAGCTGTTACTGGGTTGGTGATGATGTTGTTCGGAGCGAACTCGCGCGAGGTGGTCCATGCCGCGAAGGAACGGCTCGTCGAGATCGAACGCACGCTCCCCAAGGGCGTCACACTGGAGGTGATCTACGACCGTGCCGACCTGATCGAACGGACACTACACACCGTCGAGAAGAATCTGCTGGAAGGAGGCTGTCTCGTCATCATGGTGTTGCTGATCATGCTTGGCAGCTTGCGCGCCGGGATCATCGTCGCGCTGGCCATACCGTTCTCGATGCTCTTCGCCGCGAACTTGATGGCGACGATGGGAGTCTCCGCCAGCCTGATGAGTCTCGGTGCGATCGACTTCGGGCTGATCGTCGATAGCTCGGTCATCATGATCGAGAACTGTATCCGGCGCATTTCGCTCAATCGCGAAGGGCGTCCGCATATCGAGGTCATTCGCGATGCGGCCATCGAAGTTCGCAAGCCGACAATGTTCGGCGAACTGATCGTGGCGATCGTCTACGTCCCGCTCCTCTTCTTGCAGGGATCGGAAGGGAAACTGTTTCGACCGATGGCGCTGACGGTTCTCTTCGCGCTGGCCGGTTCGCTGGTGCTGTCGCTCACGCTGATGCCGGCTCTCGCGTCACTCGCGCTGCCGAAGAAGATGGAAGAGAAAGAGATTTGGCTGATCCGCGTGCTGCATCGAATTTATCACCCGCTCGTCCATCGCGTCGTCGCGCATCCGATCATCACGGTGATGTTGGCGTGCCTCGTGTTCGCGGCGAGCGTTCCGGTTGCGGCTCATCTCGGAGGTGAGTTCATGCCGCGACTCGACGAAGGTGACATCCTGATCGAAGCCAATCGGCTACCGAGCGCCACGTTGGAAGATGCGCTGCCGCTCGGTCAGCAGGTCGAGACGCTGCTGCTCAAGTTCCCCGAGGTGAAGACCGTCTTCTGCAAAACCGGTCGGCCCGAAATTGCGAACGACGTGATGGGCGTTCAGCAGACCGACATCTGGGTCATGCTGAAACCAGAGCACTCGTGGCCGCAGCACAAGTCGCGCGACGAACTGATCGCCGAGATGGCTGATGTTCTGACCGACAATGTCCCTGCGTCTCTCTTCGCCTATTCGCAGCCGATTGAGATGCGCGTCGATGAGCTGGTCGCGGGGGTCAAAGCCGACGTGGCCGTGTTGCTGTACGGCGAAGACCTGCCGACGCTGTCTCGCCTCGGAAAGCGGATCGAAAAAATCCTGCACTGCATCGACGGAGCGGCCGATGTGAAGGCCGAGCACCAGGCCGACCTGCCGACTGTCCGGATTCAAGTGAAGCCTCAGACTCTGGCGCGCTATGGCATCGACGCGGCGCGCGTGATGGAAACCGTGGCGTCGCTCGGCGGTCGTCGCGCTGGGCTGGTGTTTGAGGGACGGATGCGGTTCCCGATCGTCGTCCGCATTCCGCTGGAGTGGCGTCAGGATGTGAAGCGACTCGAACAGCTTCCGGTCTCGGGTGCCGACGGCCATCAGATTCCGCTCGGTGAACTGGCGGACCTGATCGTCGAGGAATCGCCCCCCAGCATCGAGCACGAAGGGACTCGCCGCCGCACCTACGTTCAAGCCAACGTGCGCGGTCGAGACGTGGAGAGTTTCGTACAGGAGGCGCAGCGAATCCTCGCCCACGACGTGAAGCTGCCAACCGGCTACGAGATCAAATGGGGAGGCGACTTTGAAAACCTGCAATCGGCCAAGTTGCGGCTCGCGCTGGTGACGCCGGTCGTGCTGCTGCTCATCTTCCTCCTATTGCACTCGACGTTTCATTCGGCGCGACTGGCGTCGCTCATCTTTCTCGCGGTCCCCATCGCCGCATCGGGCGGAGTCTTCGCGCTCGCTTTGCGAGGGATGCCGTTCAGCATCTCGGCGGGAGTCGGCTTCATCGCGCTGTTCGGCGTCGCGGTCCTCAACGGACTGGTCTGGGTCAGCGCGGCCGAGAACCTGCGCGAAGCGGGTCACTCACCGCAGGCCGCCTCAGAAGAAGCCGCGATGGCACGACTGAGACCGGTCCTCATGACGGCTCTCGTCGCCAGCCTCGGCTTCCTGCCGATGGCCCTGTCGCGATCAGCCGGAGCCGAACTGCAACGCCCTCTGGCCACCGTCGTCATCGGCGGACTCATCACCTCGACGTTACTGACGACACTCGTCCTCCCGACGATCTATCCCTGGTTCGTCTCGAAGCCGAAGCCCGCCCTGTAAGGCGCAGCGTCAGATAATTTCTTACTGTACGACGGACTTCCAAGTCCGTCGAAAGGGACGACGGACAAAGATGTCCGTCGTACAGCAGGTCTATTTTTATCTGCCGCTCGCCTAACCGCCTGTTGAAAAATGTCTGTGGCACGGCCTTCTAGGCCGTGCTTCCAATTGGAAAGACACGGGCAAGGATGCCCGTGCCACCTTTTTCAACGGGCTGCTAACCCGCCGCGCCAGCGAGGGCGAAGCTGAAAACAAGCACGGGCAATCAGAGCCGGGCCGCACGCCGAGATCAGGGCACCGGCGTGCGGCCAATTCTGATTGCGCGACTTTCACCTCCCGAGGACTCGGTTGGCGACAGTCCTGCCGAACAGCGGGGCCGAGTCGAAGTTGCCAGCCGTGATGATGCGGCCATCGACGATCACGTCGTCGGCGTAGGTCGAAGTGTCTCCGTAGCGACCTCCATCGAACACGGCGGCGGCTCCGTTCTGTTCCATGTGCCAGCGGTAGGTGAGTGTCGGGGACACGTTGTTCGTCGGCGAGTTGAACGCGGCGGTGGTGACTTGGCGACCGCGGATCGGGCTGACGCCGCTGACCCTCGCCCAAGCTAGGTCGCTCACGCCGAGGCAGATGCCGCAGACATACTTGTTCTGACCGAGGAACTCGTTGATCAGGCGGTTGGCATCGGCGCGGATGGCGGGTGTGGCGTTGTAGGCCGCATTGGTGTAAGTGCCGGTAAACGCATATTGGTACTGACTGGCTCCCCAACCACCGACGAAGACGATCGCCGAATAATTTGTGGCTCGGGCAGTGGCCAGATCAATGTCGGGCATGACCTGCCCGCTCGCGCCCCCCTGTCCCGAGTTGGGATGCGGTGCCGATAACTGCCGACGGCCGGCTCCGACAATCACCGGAATGCCCGCCAACTCAATCTCGCGGCGCGGAGCGGCGTATTCGGTGTAGTAGAAATCGTTGTTCGGGATCACGAACAAGACTGGCCGCTGGGTGTCGTTGTCCGCGATGGAAACGGTCGCTTGCTTGGCCGATCCGACCGTGTAAGCCGCGTTGGCCGCGAGCGTGACGATGGCCGTTTCAATCCCCTCGACATAGACATCCTCGATCGGGCGGACGGTGATCGTGGCGGAGACCTGTCCCATCGGGATGACCACGCTGCCGGTTGGACCATCGAAATCGGTCCCAATCATGGCGGTGCCGCCTCCCGTGTAACGCACGGTCAGAGCTGCGGTCGTGGCTCCTGTGCGAGTGACCCTGAGTGTTCCCGGATCGCGGTTTTGTTCGGCCGCGCTGGCATCGGTCGCCGCGATCGTCACCGTCGGAAGAGTCTGTGAAAACGCGGGTGTCGTGCCGAACAAGGTGGCAACGGATGCCAGACAGAATGCGGTCTGGTTTCGCAGCGATCGTAGTCGCTTCAAGAGGCGTGGCATGGCGTGGTCCTTCTGTGAGAAATGAGTTTTGAAGTGTCTCGTCAGGAGGTAGCTCGTCAAATGAGGACGGCAGGTGACACACGCTTCACAATTTTTCTGGCCGACTTCCCGGTCAGGCGGGCGGAGTGGCTGCAACTTGGAGTAAAGTTGAGGGACGTTCATTCGGGCTCGTTCCTTAGCAGCCCGTTGAAAAAGGCGGATCGGGAGGGCGAAGCGGCTTTGCCCAACGGAACCCATTTGCCCAATGGGTGGGAATCTTGCCCAATGGGAGCCGG
>JAYTXB010001115.1:0-5246 GCA_043743205.1 Schlesneria sp. | reverse complement strand
GCGACGCAGTTCCGGCGCGTTGCGGCTGAGAACATGAAACAGCTCGTGCAGCATCAAGCGGTCGAGTCCATCGGGCTTCAGTTTCTGGACTCGCTCCTTTGGCAGCATGATCGCGGCCCCACGCGTGTAGGCCGCGTTGGCTTCTTCTTTCCCCGAGGTCTGAATCATCAACACCGTCTTGGGGAGCGGCAGACGAAACGGTTCGAGCTTCAGCCGCAATCGCGCGACCGACTCAACGATGCGGCCGCGTGTCGTCGCCTCGGATGCCTCGTTGCCGACGGTCTCATCGTCCCAGACCACGACTTCGCGTGCGAGAAATTCCAACAACGCCGCCTCAGTCGCCTCACCATCTGTCTGCAACCGCACCTGCCGATCAAACCGACTGAGCGCATTGATAAACGTGTCGCGTGTCGAGACCAGCGTCCGGCCCGCATCGAGACTCGCGAATTCGATGCTTGTCTCGGTGGTGAGCGGTTCGCCCGCACGAAGCGGCTCACAGAGGAAAGGACCGAACACGACAAGGGCCGTCAACAAAATGCGATTCATGGACGTGACCTATGTGAGATGAGTCGCCTGCCATCATTCCATTTGGAATGCGGCAATTCATTGCCGCATTCTTTTCTCTGCTTAGGCTTCAGTTCGTCACGCGCGACGAAAGAGTTCGATCAGATGCGGCAGGTCCTCGACGATGAGTTGCGGCGGTGAGGCCGCTTGCTCGAACTCGGCTCGCGTGGTGATGCCAGTCAGGATGCCCGCCGTTTGCAGGCCGAGAGGAATCGCGCCCGAGATATCCGTGTCGTAGCGATCGCCGACCATCAGCGTTTCACCAGGAGCGATGCCGAGTCGAGCCATCGCCTGCTCGTACATCCCCGCGTTCGGCTTGCCGATGACGAGCGGTTGTTGACCAGACGCCGTGGCGAGGAGAGCGAGAATGCTTCCCGCGCCTGGCAGCGGACCCCGTTCGCTGGGGTAAGTCACGTCGGCGTTCGTGCCGATGAAGCGTGCTCCCCGACGAATGGCCAGAGTGACGTTGGCAAGGCTCTCGTAAGTCAGTTCAAAATTGATCCCGGCCACCGCGTAGACCGCTCGATCAGGATCGGCCGTCAGTTCAAAGCCCGAGTTGGTGAGAGCGGTCGTCAGTCCACTTTGTCCCATCACAATGACCGGCCCGCGTGGCCAGCCATGATGCTCGATTTGCTGCGCGAGCCAACACGCGGTCGCCTCAGCGCTGCCGAGCACCTGCTCGGGCCGAACATGGATGTTCATCTTGGCCAGCTTCTCGACGAACTGCTCGGGCGTGCGACTGGCATTGTTCGTGACGAAGAGAAACGAACGACCAGTCTCCGTCAGATAGTCGAGTGCCGCCTGCACACCGGGGAGCAGCGTGTCTCCGACATAGATCACGCCGTCCATGTCGAAGAGAACACCACGCACAGATCGCAGACTGGCAACAGACAGAATCATGTGTGGATCCCTTCAGTATTCAACTTGGTCTCCCCTGTGTTTTTCTGAGCGGTGGACGTAACTCCTCCGGTTCGGGGAAGTCCTGTTGCGTGTGCCACACCGGAGGAGTTACGTCCACCGTTCAGTGGAGTCAACAAGAAGGCTCACGCCGAGACGATCGCCTTTCATTCCCGTTCAACTACTTCGTTTCACCCATCATGCGGGCGACGTGAGCTTCGATGGAATCCGCCCAAGTTTGGTAGGAGGCCGGATTGAGATGCAGCAGGTCGGGCATGATCTCTTTGCTCAACACACCTTTGTCGTCGAGGAACTTCGGGCCGATGTCGAGGTACTCGATGTTCTTGCCGTCGGCCAACTTCGCCACGATCTCGTTCGCTCCCTTATTGACCTGACGGTTTTTGTTCGTGTCGTCGGCACCACGTGGGAAGATCGCAAGAATCAGCACCTTGGTCTCGGGGAGCTTGTCGCGCAGCTTGGTGACGATGGCCGTGATCCCGCCAGCGATCTGCTCGGACGTGTTCTGCCCCGAGTTGTTCGTACCGATCATCAGGACCGCGAGCTTCGGCTTGATCCCGTCGATGTTGCCGTTGTCGAGTCGCCACAGGACGTGCTGTGTCCGGTCGCCGCCGATGCCGAGATTGACCGCGTTCCGCTGGCCGTACTTCTCGGCCCACGCCGCCTTCCCCTGTCCCTCCCAGCCCTGCGTGATCGAATCGCCGATGAACAGCAGATCGACGTTCCCCTGCTTGACGCGCGCGTTCATCGAGTCATGCCGCTTCATCCAATTGGCATCGCGTGGCACGGGCTGGAGAGCATCGTTTTCCTGAGCGACCGCGTGTGCGGCCATTCCCAGCAGGCAGACGAACAATGTCAGTAAGGCAACGCGCATGATGCAATACTCCGGGGTGACGTGTCGGGCTGAGATCGTCCTCGCCACACAAAAGCGGGCGACACGAACTTCTACCACAGCACGGTGCCTGTCCCAACTCAGTCCGGCAACGGCGGGAGAACCATCTCCAATCCGTCGTCGGAGAACCTGATCTCGGATGTACGGAGACCGTGGTCGTCGGACCAGTGGGTTAGCACCTGCTGAACCTGCCGATGGCGGAGCGTCCGAAATTGAAGGTCAAGCGTGGGGGCGAGGTCTCTGTCTCGAACGACCTGTCTGACTGCGGTCCAACGGTGAAAGATCGGCAGCAGGGATAGCAACGCCTCGTCGCGTGGGTCGCCGGTCGATTCAAAGTAGTTCGAGTTGAGCAGCGCCTCGAATTCGGGGGGCAGCTCACGGACAGCCTGCTCGACATGGGCGGCGTATTCGTCGAACAACTTGCAACATCGCGGACACGAACTCTGCATGATCGAGCCGAGGACATGCACCGCGACAAGGTCGCTGATGTAGCCTCGCGTCAACTCGATCCGCGACGCCGTGGCCTCGTCGCGATTGACCGTTTCGGCGAAGAGGCGAAACAGCCGCAGTTCGGTTCGAGTTTGTCTGGTCCCCTCGCCCCCGGTTTCTGGGGAGAGGGTGAGGGGGGCGTTCGGTGATTTCGCCCCCTCATCACCAGTTAGGGTGACCGGCAACATCTCCGCGCCATCATGCGCATGCACGAAGCCCTTGCTCATCACGCGGGCCATCGACCAGTCGGGGCGATTGCGGTGTCGTTGCGACGGATGAATGAAGAGCTGTGGAAACGCGAGGAATCTGAGTCGCTCATCCAGCTCGCCTTGCAAGGAGATGTGCAAAGCCATGTCCTGTGGTTCGGTGATGACGCCGAGGCGGCACAGCAGCAGCGGGCCAAGGACCAGCGCGTGAAATGACCTCGCCGGACGAAACGCCGCTTCGATCATCCCGCCGAACTCGGGACGAACGGGCGACGGAATGCCGAGCAACGGCAACGAGTTCTTCCACGCGGCGAAGCGATCGGGATCGACCTTGGGAATTTGAATCTCGATCCCGATGGGGACCAAACAACGCGACCACTTCGCTTCCGCATCGGCCAGCCAATCGGCGATCCCGTTCCAATCGAGACCGCACGCGGCGGCAAGATTCTTCACCGAGTCGGCACCAGGCGAGAGCCGTTCGTCGGGCGTCGGCGTTTCGACTTGTAGGATGGGCACTCTTGCCCGTCCGCTTTCCTTGGTCGTTTTGTGATGGTCAGACCGGACGGGCAGGAGTGCCCATCCTACAGGGCCGCTCCTCGATGTTAGCCACTTGCCTCGTCGAACCAAGTCCGTCGCCGTGCGGGTTTCTTCGTTCGGCTCCAACAAGACTCGGGCCACGTCGAGTAAGAACTCGCCGCGACTTTCGGGAGCAATCTGCCACGCATCGGCCTGCGCCAGCGGTTGGTCTACAAACGTGCGTCGCAAGTAGCGCGTCGAGGCATGAAAACACGCGGGGGTTGGTTCGCGCTGCGCATTCGTGCGGTCGAACGATGGACGCGACTTCTGCTCGATGAACAGACTGCGATCCGAGTCGCGGACGGCGGCGAGGAACAGTTCGATCTCAAACGGATCGGTCGCATCGAGCGGCTTGTCGTCGTCGTACAGCAGGCCGAGTTCATCGGGCAACAGCCGCCAAACGAAGGCTCGGATCCGCCGCAGCCAGCGGTGGGCAATCTTCGTCATGCGCGGTTCGCTCGTCATCCGATTCGTCACGAACGAGAAGCCCGACGACAGCAGATTGAGTGCCTCGCGCGAGACCTCCGCGTCGCACAGCCCGTCTTCGCAGTAGCCGCAGTTGCGGATCAGCCACTCGACGATCTGAGGTTCGCGCGCGTGGTTGTCCGCCAGCCATTCGGGTGTCGCGATGAAGCCAATCGTTGGCGGTGGGGATTGTTTCGGAAAGCCAAACGCCGTCATCAACGGCACGATCAGCGACGGGTCATCGGCGAGACACAGCGTTCGCAGTACATCGCGATTCACCACGCAGCCGGCTTGTCTCAACAGCGGGATCGCGGCGAGCGGCTGCTTCAACGCGATGATGCGCGCGGCGGCGAGCCTGACCTCGGTGCGAGGAGACTCCATCAGCCCGGCGATCCGTTCGATGATCACGTCCCAGATCGGAAGCGATTCGTGCGAGACGGCTTTCAGCACCGCAGGCAATTCCGGTGCGTCGGCCGTGATCGCCCGTTCAACCAATGCGTTGATGTCTGCCTCGTCCCACTTCGCCAACTTCTGCCAAGCCAAATGCTGCCACGGACGGCATCCGCTGCCGAGAGCCTGACTAAGGTTCTTGTCGTCGAGGCGCGAAGCCAATCCCACCAGCAGCGATTGTCGAGGACGCTCGGCAAAGTGTCGGATGGCAAACGTCGAGAGGAGTGCGGTCACAACAAAATCCCGCTGGAGGAGAACGCCCGTGTCGCCGTTGGTTGCCGGTGTTTCGAGGCGGTCTTAGACTGGCCGGGCATTCTGAACGATCCGGCCGAGAAACCGTACTCGATCTCAGAAACAATCGCCCGCCGTGAAACCGCTCGCCTCGGAGAACCCGCCTCATGTCCGCCCCTCTTCCCGTTCCCGCGAATGAAGCCAAGCCGCTGACCAGTACGCAATGGCTGATCTGCGTCATCGCCGCGATCGGCTTTGCGTTCGACATCTACGAATTGTTGATGCTGCCGCTCGTCATTGGTCCGGCGTTGAAGGAGTTGGCCGATATTACTCCCGCGAAGAAGGAAGAGTTCGCGTTTTGGTTCAGCCTGATGTTCTATGTTCCGGCCGTCTGTGGCGGCATCTTCGGACTGCTCGGTGGTTATCTGACCGACCGCTTGGGCCGACGACGTGTGCTG
>JAYTXB010001114.1:0-3054 GCA_043743205.1 Schlesneria sp. | reverse complement strand
GCGAGGGCGAATGCCCCAAAAATGGTTCTCTTCACGGCGAATGCTCTCCTTTGCGTGGCCGAAGGGATGGGATCGTGCTCAATGAGCATCGAGTCTGTTTGCGTCGAGTCCATCCAAGACTCTCGCAACAACAGACGCCCGCCGCGTTCAACAAACTCGGCGGGGCGGCGGCATTTTGCACACCCCCGATTTCTCGTCAAGACGAAGGTGAGTAATGTTTCCGATCGAGTCCGGATTTTGAAAATAAACCGACCACAATCGGCAGTTTCCGCGTGAGACCTATGTTGCAACGCCGCCACTGACGACGAGTGCTTGTCGAAATGCTTAGGGGCTGTAGCGCCGAAGCGCGAGCGCGGAATGACATTCTGCCGCACTTCCTCGCTCACACTTCTGGTTCTTGGGACGTGGCGTTGCGAGTGCCTTTGCAACAATCGGTCGGTTCATCGCAATTCGATTCTGTCGCGAGCGACAGTGTCACCAATGAGTGTGCGTTTGCCGAAGCCTCACCGCGGGGCATTGGTTCGCAGCACGCAGACGTTTCGCAACAGGAGCGGGCCTCACTGACGGCCAGCATCTGTCCCGCATACGGCGGGCGGCGCAGAGAATCGGCTGTTTGCTGGCAGACCGCGACACGCTGGCCGCGACCGAAGGTTTGTCCGCCATCATCTTGGACGGACTTCCAAGGGCCTCGATACACCACGTCCGTCGCGTGCGAGCCATCCCAGTCGGCGCAGCAACTCGGCGGCAGTTTATAGGCTCGCACCGTGAGGCTCCGAAACTCGATCTGTTCCACAATTTGCCACGGTGCTGATTGCCGTTCGAGAATCTCGATGCCACCGAATCCGGCCGCTTCAAATGCGGCCAGGAATTGGTCCTCACGGAACGCACCGCTGAGGCAACCACTCCACAGCGTCGAGTCATTTTGCAGTGAGGCGGGGATGTCCGTGTTCGACACAATGTCGCTGATGACCGCACGGCCACCGACTTTCAGCACGCGATGAATCTCACCAAAGAGTTGCCTGCGATCCTCGGCCCGCACGAGATTCAAGACGCAGTTCGAGACGACGACATCGACAGACTCAGTGGCCACCAGCGGCGACGTTTGTCGTAACTCATCGGCGCGTTCATGAGCGCGGAGCCAGGCGGAACTCGAACTGATCGGCTCGGTGCTGAGCGTCACTTCGAGTTGTTCTAGGTCGAGCTTCAAGTCTTGAATCTGTCCCTTGCGGAAGGACACGTTGTCGAATCCGATGTACCGCGCAACCTCAGGTTGAGACCGACGGGCCAGAGCCAGCATGTCCTCGTTGCAGTCGATACCGATCACGTGTCCCGACGGTCCGACGACTTGCGCCGCGATGAAACAAATCTTGCCTCCCCCCGACCCAAGATCGAGAACCGCATCTCCGGGACGCACGTACTTCGAGGGATCGCCGCAGCCGTAGTCTCGCTCAATCACCTCGCGCGGAATGGCCTCGAGAAACTGCGGATCGTAGGAGACCGGGCAGCAGAGCGCGGCTACCTGATTTTTCGAGGCTTCTGAATACCGGTCGCGCACTGCCGCGGAGACATTCAACGTCACAAGGTCTGACATGGTGAACTCGATTGAGAGATGACCGAAACAGCAGCAACCGGCTAGGTGGCAGGGCGCTCCTCGCTGCATGGAAGCACCTGATGAACAGAGTCAAGAGCTGGGGCCTCCGCAAAGCGTGGAACGCCCCCGCCCCCAACCGCTCCGAAAGTCGAATTGCTACGGTGCAGGCTTGGCGACGTTCAGGCACATGAGCCAGTCTTCGCTGCGCAGGTAGAGCCGCCCATGCGACAGCACCGGCGAAGCCCACATCGGGTACTTCAGCTTTTCAAACGACGCACGGCTGACTTCCTTCCAGCCTGCCCGGTCGAGCTTCGTCAGTGCCAGTGTTCCCCGCTCACCGAGGACGAAGTACTTGCCATCCGCGTACGTCGCCGAGCCTCTGCCATAAAACGGCCACGGAATGACTTTTCCTGTCTTGGCGTGCTTGATCTGTCCGGTCGAGGGGTCTTGTTCGAGTTCATTGACCTGGCCTTCGTAGCCGTTTGTCTGCCACGCAAGGTCTCCCGATTTGAGGTCGATGCATTGGAGCATCGCTTCGTTTTCGTGACGCCCGCTGAAGCCGAAAGCACACCCGTCTTGATGAATGGGGGTGGACCAGTGCGTGGACATGCCACGCTTGTTGCGCCAAACCTCATCGAACCCTGCGCCGTCCGGATGGAGCTTGAGCAGCGCGGCACCGGTCTCATAAGCGGCCGACAACAGGACCAGATCATCGACCACGACGGGCCGCGCCGCATTGACCGATTCATGCGTGCGAGAACGGAACCAATACTTGAAGCGGACTCGCCCCGTCGTTGGATCGAGCGACACGAGTCCCTGACGCAACAGACAAAGCAAGTGACGTTGCCCATGCACAGTCACGGCGATCGGAGATGAGTAACTGACCAACGACTCGTCGCCGTTCCACTTGTATGGAGCATTGCCTGGTCCGTCGGTCTTCACGCCATCCCACGTGTCTTTGCCGACGCTTTCCCATTTGGTCTTCCCGGTCTCGGGGTCCAGCGCGACGACACCCGAATTGGGTTGTCCACCGACCAGCACGATCAGCAAACCGCCTTCGAGAATCGGTGTGCAGCCTGCTCCGAAGAAGTGGTCAGGAACCGTCCAGTCGGTGGCCGTGTCACGACGCCAGACGACCTTGCTCGTCTGCAAGTCGAGGCAAACCAGTTGCCCCTGAGCACCGAAGGTGTAGCAGCGATTCTCGGTGAGCAGTGGCGAGCAACGCGGGCCGTTGTTGTAGCCATACGGGTCCGAGAAATCGGTGTCGTACTCGAACTTCCACAGGGACGATCCGTTGTCGGTTCGCAGGCAGTCGATGACATCGCTGTTGCGTTGCCGATGATGCACAACCAGTCGCTGACCTCGAACGGACGGCGAACTGTAGCCCTTGCCGATCCGCTGCTCCCACAGCACGACGGGACCGGTCGCTGGCCATTCCTCCAACAGACCCGTCTCCTGCGAGA
>JAYTXB010001113.1:0-2571 GCA_043743205.1 Schlesneria sp. | reverse complement strand
ACGTTTGCCGTGAACCGTCGCAACAATCGTGAGGCCGATGTGCCGATGCTCCTCGCGCAGGGAACGCCGCTCGTCGGGCCGGTCGATCATGCGGTCCCGGTCCTCACGGTGACTCGCCTCGGTGGTCGCCTCGACGCGATCCTCTTCGGCTACGCCTGCCACCCGACAACACTCAGCTTTCTCACGTGGTGCGGCGACTACCCCGGCTTCGCGCAGGTCGAGTTGGAGCAAGCTCATCCCGGCGCGACGGCGATGTTCGTCAACACGTGCGGCGGCGACCAGAACCCACTCCCACGACGCACCGTCGAACTCTGTCAAAAGTACGGACATCAACTAGCAGTCGGTGTTGAAGAGGCCTTGCAGCAACCGCTCTCGCCCGTCTCACCTAGGCTGCGTACCGCGTTTGAGTTGGTGGACTTGCCGTATCTCAAAGTTGTCTCACGTGACGAACTTCAATTGCTCTTGAAGGACAACAACGCCATCAAAGCCCGCTGGGCGGGACGACTGCTACAGAAGCTCGATGCGGGCGAAAAGTTCGAGGCTGCTTATCCCTATCCGATTCATGCGTGGCGACTGGGGACCGAGATGCTCGTCATCGGTCAGGGGGCCGAGACCGTCGTGGACTATGCCCTGCGATTCAAACAAGAGTTCGGACCGGGCACTTGGGTCTGCGGGTACACCGACGACATGATCTCGTACATCCCCTCCCGCCGAGTCTGGGACGAAGGAGGCTACGAAGGTGGCTCGAATCTCTATGAGTACGGTCGCCCCGCCTTCCGCTGGTCCGGCGACATCGAAGATCGCATCGCCACGTCCGTCAAGAAACTCGTCAAGCAAGTCCGCGAATAGGACTCGGGCGCGAGGACGCTGATTGAGACCTCGCTCCAATCGGAGTAGACTTCCGCCGTGTTTAGCAGCCTGTTGAAAAACGTAGGATGGCCTCCTAGGCCGTCCGTTTTGAGCGTTGAAAGCGGGACGGACAAGGTGCCCATCCTACGTGCTTCAACAGGCTGTTAGCCCACCGTTCAACGGCCGTGTTCCAGTCGAGCCGGTCGAGATTTTCTTCGTACTCGTTCTTGAGTGTGCACCATGTTCAATCGTAGACGCGTTTGGGGGTTGGTCCTCGCGGTGTTGTCTGGAGCGATGTTCGCGGATGCTCCGCGTGCCATGGCCCAGACGGACGAACAGGTCGATGCCGCTCGACTGAAGGCGCTCGCTTACATTCGTAAGCAGCAGGAGTCGGATGGACGCTGGATTTACACGGGGCACGAAACCGGCATCACGGCTCTCTGCACGTTGGCACTGATTGAGAACGGGGCCGCGATCTACGACCCGGCCGTTGACAAGGGTTATCGCTACGTCAAGAAGAACGCTCCCGCCCGGACGGAAACTTATGACATCTCACTAAGTATCCTGATGCTGGCGCGAGTCGGTGATCGTCAGGATCGACCGCTCATCCGCACTCTCGGAGCGAAACTACTAGCCGGACAGACGACGACGGGCGGCTGGAGCTACACGTGCCCCGACGTGGACTCGTCGATCCTGCAAGACTTAAAGCGGATCAAGCGAAAGGAAGGGGCCGGCTGCAACAGCAACACTCAGTTTGGTGTACTCGGCCTGTGGGTCGCATCTCGCTACGGAGTGCCGGTCGAGGAAGCCATGAAGGAAGTGGGTAGTCGTTTCGTCAGTTGGCAGGGCGAAGATGGCGGTTGGCCCTACACCAAGGAAGAAGGCAAGACGGCGGTTTCCGGCCCCGCGATGTCGTGTGCGGGGTTGTTCTGTTTGACGGTCGCTCGCGCCGCGAAGATTCGCCAAGAGCAGCGTGACAACAAAGGTGCCGTGCGTAGCGGCGAGAAGGCCTCCTTGCTGTCTGATCCCGTTTATGCCAAGGGACTGAAGAACGTGGCGGCACTGGCTGGAACGATGAATCCCGGCTCTGCGAGGTACTTTGTCTGGACGGTCGAACGCGTCGGAGTGTTGCTCGGAATCGAGAAGTATGAAGGGGGAGTTGATTGGTTCAAACAGGGTGCGGACGCACTGATCAAGTCTCAAAAAGAAGACGGGTCGTGGCCCAGTGACAAGGCCGAGAATAGCCTCGCCGACACCTGCTTCTCGTCGTTGTTTCTGCGCAAGGCGAACCTCGGCAGTGACATCTCGCGACTGTTACAAGGGCAGCCGGAAAAGGCGTTTGCCATCGTCAATCGCCCCGATGTCGAACGCGGCGACTCACTGCAAGATGTACTCAAGGTGGCTCAAGCGGGAGACCTCATTCGCGTCGAGGGGAACGGGCCGTTCAAGATGAGCCACGAGGTACTCGACAAAGACCTGACAATTCAAGCGGGCTTCGGTTACGACCCGGTCTTCGAGTTCATGGTCGGGATGTCACCAGAAGGCTTGCGATACCGGCCCGAGCGAGACAAGGCCTCGCACACGATGCTCAACATCACGGCGGGAACGGTCACGCTGGAGGGGCTGCGATTGCAGATGGACGCTCCCGTCGCCACCGGCAACATCGCGTGGAAATGCCTGCACGTGAAGGGGGGAACGCTGCGGATGCTGAACTGCGCGGTG
>JAYTXB010001112.1:0-2088 GCA_043743205.1 Schlesneria sp. | reverse complement strand
GGCTAATTGAGTGAGCCTCATTCTCCGCCGCGCGAGTTATAAACGAAGAACCCGGGGCCTTACGGCACCCGGCTCACCTCGATCTTCAGATTGATACCGCCAGTGATTGATGCGCCAACCCTTAGCCCCCTCCCTCTTTCTTCATCCGTGCCCCGGCCTTGCCAGCCGTGCGATCTCCTCTCTGAGCCAAGCATGAATCGCACGGCTGGCAGGGCCGGAGCACGGATGAGGGCGATCGCAGTCGGACTCAGGCTCAGTTCCAAATTCTTCTCGAACAAAGCGATTACCGATGCTCGTTGTCTCTGCTGCCGATCCGTCGCGACGGGAGCTTGCGCTCCGTCTGCTCTTCGCTCGCTTTCCTGTCGAAGAACAGGCGGCGCGTTTGCGTGAGACGCTCCTCGCCGCCGAGCGTGGAAGCCTGAACCTCGACGGCTTGCTCCTTGCCGCAAAGCGGGAATCATCGGAGCGTGCGTCACGTCTCGCGCCAACCAATGCCGCACCGGCGAACGAGGACCTCCCCGTCGGTGCGGCGCTCGTGATGCATCAGTCGGACGGCATCGCGCTGGTTTGGCCACCCGTCGTGAGTTGCGGAGCCGACGATGAGACCGCAGTGGAAGACGCCTTGATGTCCGAACTTTGTCGGCTGATCGATGCCACCGATGCGAGACTCGCGCAGGCCTTGCTCACGCCGGACGACGTTGTCGAGTCAAAGCTGCTCGAACGACATGGTTTCACTCACGGTGCCGATCTGTTCTTCCTTGCACGGACACTCGAACCTGCTGATGCTCAACTCGTGACCAGTGGCGCTGCGCTCGAACCGTGTCTCGCGCAGCACGCCGTCACGATCGAAACCTGGAGCGACGACAACGCCGAACGATTCGCAACGGTCATCGAGCAGTCGTACCAGCACAGCCTGGACTGTCCCGATCTGAAGGACTTCCGCAGCGGAGCCGAAGCGTTGGCGAGTCACACGCTGCCGGGAGTCTTCGATCCGTGCTTGTGGTTGCTCTTCACGATGGATGGTCGCGACGCGGGCTTGCTGCTGCTGAACGAACATCCCGATCAGAACACCATCGAACTCGTTTACATGGGCGTGGTCCCCGAGTTGCGCGGAAAGAACTTGGGGCGAGCGATGCTTCGTCACGGCCTGCAACTCGCCGCACAGCGATCGCGCGCCGCGATGTTCCTCGCCGTCGATTGTCAAAACAGCTATGCCAATGCGGTTTATGCTGAGTTCTCTTTCGCGGAGTTGGCTCGTCGCCGAGTGCTGCTGCGACATCGCGTTCCTTCGGCACGGCAGTAATCCACAGCTTATGCACACTCGCCCACCACCCGCGCGACGTGAACAGATGTGAGCCTGATCGCTTCAAGTTCTCCGGGTTGAGGGACTTTCACACTGCTGTCTGAACTGAGAATTGTTCGCGCAGATTTTGTGAACTCATGTCGTTTGACTCTCCCATCACGCAGGCTAGGATCGGCCCCCTACGTGACACACAACGAAGTCGCTGATCGCTCACTCGCGAGACACGACTTCTTCCATCAGGTCCAGCCCGACCGACTTCAATTTGCACTCCTCGCAGTGAGACCATCGCGACTCTCTTCAAACACCAAGTTCTGGAACAAGACTGTTCTGGAATGAGCGTGTCGAACGAGTCGGATGCTGCTCGTGTTTCGCGCTGTCCCGTCAATTCGGAACGGTCCCGGTACGCGCGTCGAGTTCTTTGCCAAGTCGATCGAGCGGTGTTAAGGGGTGGCAAGATGCAACCCGGCATGACGCCGACTCTGTGTGCAGAGATGCCCACGATTCTCGTTGCCGATTCCTCGCCAGTTGCGGCGTGCGAGGAGCCGACATCCCTCGGCACACTCACGTGTGATGGGGCGTTGGTCGAAGCGGCCTTCGCTGAACTGCGGTCGCTCTTGGGGCCAAAGCGTTACTCGCTCTGGTTCGAAGGGAAGATCGGTCTCGCCATTCGCGATGACCAACTGACAGTGGCCGTCGGCAGTCCCTTCCTGCTCAACTGGATGCAGAAGCAGTTCAAAGAGATCACGACGGAAGCGGCCCGCGCGGTCCTCGGCCCTTCGGCGCGA
>JAYTXB010001111.1:0-1967 GCA_043743205.1 Schlesneria sp. | reverse complement strand
GCCGACTTGGCGGCGGGGGCGGCCTTCTTGACTTCGGTCTTCTTTGCAGCGGGCTTCTTTGCAGCGGCCATATCCGTGGCTCCTTTGGGAAGAACTTGGGCACCTGCTTCGAAACTGTCGTCTCTCTTTGGCACCCGGCAAGAGGGACAACTCAAAAGTGCGACACTCCAACGAGGAGTGTGAACTTCAAATCTAAGTTACTGTCGGATCAACTGTGGCGATCTTATTGTCGTTTGAAAAATCGGTCAAGCGGAAAATCTTACTCAGCAAGAGATTGTCTAAACTTGTTCGGTCGTAACTTTCCGTGAATGGAACTGATTCGGAGACGTAACTCATCGCGACACTATTAACTTACTCGGTCACTTGGAGAAGACTCACCAAGTGGATTGTAAGGATTGAGCGGTTTGATCAGGTCGCAGTTTCCGCACCGATTTCATCGGCTGGCTAAGCCTTGGTGGTTTGGCGAATTTCGCAGTTTGTCATGTTGGCGAGGAGAAAATGTTCTGCACGGGTGAGCTTCCGAGTGGAGATCGGCGGTGACTGCCGGTTCGGTCGTTGCTGATGCCACTCACGCTATTGATCAACGTGCTCTTCCTTGCTCAATAATTTTTAGGCTCAATGTATAGGCGAGGCCTCTGACTCCTCCGTTCTCGCAGCGGCACAAGTTCCTGAACGCCTGACGAAGACTTGTCGGCGTTGTGCAATTTGTCGAACTTCAAAAGTCAGGAGCATGGCTTCGATTGCATGGCTTGACTCGCGCTGAGTCCGGTTCAACAATCCTCGCCCGTTCGCAGCCCCAGACTCGGAGTTGAAGCTGGCGGTAAACGATGCCCTGGTGAGTCTCACTGAAAAGAGAGTGGTATGAGTACTGTGCGTCTGTCCCCTGCCGTTGCATCGTTGAAGCCGTCTGCCACGTTGGCCGCTGCAGCCAAGGCGAAGGAGTTGAAGTCGAAGGGGATCAACGTCTATGACTTCACGCTGGGCGAACCGGACTTCATCACGCCAGCCAATGTGAGGCAAGCGGCCGTTGCGGCGATGGAAGCGGGGCACACGCACTACACGCCATCGGGAGGCATTCCGGAACTGAAGCAGGCGGTCTGTGCGTTGTACAAGCGTGACTATGGTCTCGAATTCGTGCCGGCTCAAGTTCTGATTTCGAACGGTGCGAAGCACTCGATCCATAACGTGTTAGCGTCTCTGTGTGGCCCCGGTGATGAAGTCATCATCCCCGCGCCCTATTGGGTCAGTTACAGCGCGTTGGTCGAACTGACCGGCGCGCTCCCCGTGATCGTCGATACCAGTGAAGCGAGCGGCTTCTGTATGTCGGCCGATCAGTTTCGAGAGGCAATCACACCTCGAACTCGCTTGCTGATGCTCAACAATCCGTCAAACCCGACGGGAGCCACGTATCCGGTCGAGCAATTGAAAGCGCTGGCCTGCGTGGCTGTGGAGCAGAACATCCTCGTGCTGTCCGACGAGATCTACGAGAAGCTCTTGTACGAGGGAGCCGAGTTCCGCTGTTTTGCGAGCTTCGGCAAGGAGGTCGCCGAGCGAACGATCATTGTCAGTGGTGTCAGCAAAGCGTACGCAATGACTGGCTGGCGCATCGGCTGGACGATCGGATCGGTCGAGATCATCAAGGCGATGGACAATTTGCAGAGCCAGGAAACATCGAATCCGTGCAGCATCAGCCAGTACGCAGCGGTCGAAGCCCTCAACGGGCCGCAGGATAGCGTCGAAAAGATGCGTTTCGAGTTCGAGAAGCGGCGCGATTACGTGATGGGGCGGATGCGTCCGTGGCGCGAGAAGTTTGGAGTGACGTTCGCCGAACCGGGCGGTGCGTTCTATGCCTTCTTCAACGTGAACGCTTCGTTCGGTAAGCCGCTGGCGGGAGGCCACACGGTCTACAACGCGACCGATTTTTGTACGGCACTGCTGGAACTGGCTCACGTCGCGCTGGTCACAGG
>JAYTXB010001110.1:0-9929 GCA_043743205.1 Schlesneria sp. | reverse complement strand
AGGCCCATCCCAACTTCACCCCCGCGCTGGGCCAGCAACTGGACATCCTCGGCCCCGAAGACACGACCGACCTCACGACGGCCAAGCCCACGCTGAAGGCCACCGCCATCAACGTTGGTGCCGTCACCATCGGCTTCAACAAGAGCATCTCCAGCGGCGTGAGAATTCTGTCGAAGCGCGGCACCGAAGCCGGCTTCAGCTTTCTGGCGATCGACACTGCCAGCCCTTACGTCGATACGCGGGCGAATCTCGCCACCGGCCCCGAGCTGCGGCAGTATCAAGCTCAGTATCTCATCAGCGACGACCCCATCGGCCTCGTCAGCGACACGCTCAACGTCACCGTGCCCGGATAATGGTCGGGTGGCGCTCGCGGCCGGGTGCCATTGGCGGCTCAAAGCAGCCGCCAATGGCACCCAAAAACACTGGCGAGCGAAGCCCCTCGCCACTAGCACCCGCGCAACCCCTCGTTCCCACATTGAACTTCACCCCCCCAAAGTTTAGCCGCGCGACACTGTCGCGCGGCTTACCCCCACGCACAAACCATTCTTAGACAGAATCGACTCTGTCTAATTCAAGTTAAACCTCATGAACGACCACCCCGCACTGCAAGCTCTGGAGAAGGCACTCTCTGCGGAGAGCTCCACACCATGCACCTGGCGAGAAGACCGGGAAAACTACATCGCGGATCAGGCGACTGCGCTCCGAGAGGTTGTCATCGAATCTCCGTTTGAAGTTTTGGCTGTAGCGTCAGAATGGGCTCAACAGTTCTGCGGCCAATCAAGCGACACCAAACAACTGATAGCGGTAGCGCGGAGCGAAGAGCAATGGCTGTTGTTCAACCCCAAGTCAGGTGAGTTTGCTCTAGCCTTTGGCAAGCCCACTCAAGCGGAGCCACTCTCTCTATTCGGCTTCGCATCCAGCGATGCTCTCGCAGAATGGCTCGGATGAAGAGAATTCTGGCCGCAAGACGAATGCTCAGCAGCCCTGCTAGAGAAATCTAAGGGGTCCGACTCTTTGGACTCCATCCGCACAATACGCCGGGGGCTACTGGCAGGGCCTTGACTGCGAGTGACGTAGAGACGCTCCGCTTATGGAGTCGGGCAGAACGGTGCGTCTCGAAGACTCGACGCACCCTACTCAGATGAGTTCCTGAATCGGCGTGCCGTGGTAGAGGACCGGGACGGGGCGGCCTTCGTGCAGGAAGACTCGGTCGGTGGCGATGCCGAGTTGGCGGTAGATCGTGGCGAGGACGTCGTTGTAGTGGATCGGTCGGTCCTGCGGGATTTCGGCTCGGGCGTTGCTCGTGCCGAGGACTTGGCCGGTCTTCAAGCCACCGCCGGTGAGGACCACCGAGAAGACGTCGCTCCAGTGATCGCGGCCGGCGTCCTTGTTGATCTTCGGCGTGCGGCCGAACTCGGAGACGATCGCGACCAGCGTTGAGTCCAGCAGGCCGCGCTCCGTGAGATCGTCCAACAACGTCGAGACCGATTGATCGAGACGCGGCAGCAGCGTGTTCTTCATCGACGCGAAGTTGCCGACATGCGTGTCCCAGTCCTGATTGTCCGAGAAGTTGACGAGTGTGAACGGTACGCCCGCCTCGGCCAGTCGCCGGGCCAGCAGTGCTCGCTGGCCGAACTTGTGGCTGCCGTAACGCAGGCGTGTCTCGGACGACTCCTGCGACAGATCGAAGGCGTCTCGCGTCACGGGATGGCTGACCATGTCGAGGGCTGTGCGGCGGAACTGGTCGAGGCCGGTCATCGTCCCGCCGGCATCGGACTGGCGCGAGATGTTGTCCAACCGCTGCAACAAGCCCTGCCGATCCTGAAAGCGGCCGACGTCGATGGTCGGTGACATCACCAGATACGGCGGCACTTGAAACGCGGATGTGGCATCGGTCGGCACGGGACCGGACTCGAACGGATCGAAGGCCATGCCGAGGAAGTGTGCTCCCGCGTACCGGACACGATCGCCGAGTTGCCCCTTGTCCGGGACGCACACATACGCCGGCAGGCCGGGCCGGCTGGGGCCGCGCAGTTTCGCGACGAACGAGCCGACCGATGGCTGATTGTTGCGGTTCTTCGTGGTGACATTGGCTCCCGGATAGTCGTAGCCGGTCAGTACCCAATGGATCGCCGCCTCATGACTCGGAGTCCCGTGATGCACGCTGCGCAGGACGTTGAACCGATCGGTCCTCGCCGCCATTCGAGGCAGGTGTTCGCAGACGCGATACCCCGGCAGCGTCGTCGCGATGGAATCGAACTCACCCCGATATTCAGTCGGAGCCGACGGCTTCATGTCCCATGTGTCGAGTTGCGAGCAGCCCCCTTGCAGCAGGATCACAATCGCCCGCTTGGCCGGAGGTTGTTGGTTCGCGGCCAGCACCGATGAGCCGAGTCCCGTGGCCAGGCTGCCGATGGCGACACCGCCGGTCTGAAGGAAGCTGCGACGGCCGGGTTCGCGAGGGGTGATGCCCGTAGAATCGTCATGCGGCATGGAAGAGTTCCTCGATCTTGGCGTGCATCGGCGGCAGTTCGCAGATCTCCATCCCCGGCACGTTGGTCTTGATCGGCGAGAACGGCCCGCGCACTTCCCGCACGGCGTTCGGCTTGAGGTCATGCGTCTCCAGATGCGACGGCCCGCCGTTCTGCCAGAGGAGGATCACCGACTTCTTCGACGGCTTGGTCCGGTACTCGGTCGATTCGACGGCCTGAGCCTGCATCCGAAACAGGTCTGCCAGAGTGATCCCGCCGACGCCCAGCGCTCCGACTCGCAGCATGTTCCGCCGCGTAATGCCGTCACACAGTCGGTGCTGATTGGTCAAGAGGTCAAGCACGTGGAATCCTCATCAGGGTCAGTCTTCGCTCAATCGTCCCACTCCAAGGGAGACTTCGTCCTGCTGCAAGGACGAAGAGGTCGCATGGTAACTTTGTCGGACGACGAACGGCAAGGTGATTACTGATCCTTGACGGCTCCGTTCAGTTTGTCGTTGCGGGATTGGTAGGGTGTGGTCGAGTCTTCGAGTCCCACTTTAGAGATGGGCCCGCAATCACTTCCCGAGCCACTTGAGTTTGGGAAGCGATTGCGACCCTGTTTCTTAACTTGTTTCGTGAGCGAGGGGCCTTGAAGACTCGATTGCCCCCTACGTTGGGCCAGGTGATGTCACTGGACAGTAACATCATAGTTAGTTGTCGCGGAAAGGCGTCGAGCTACGATCTGCTCGTCGAAGAACGATTACGGAAAATCAGGAGATGATTCGATGAAGTGGCTGTCGTGGTGGATGCGGTCTGAATTGATGAGTGTCTGTGTTGCAAGTGGCTTGGTTGCGGGTGGCTTGGTTGCGAGTGGTGCTGTTGCGCGGGCTGAGGACTGGCCGCAGTGGCTCGGGCCGAATCGAAACAGTGTTTGGAATGAGACAGGTACGGTCGATTCGTTTCCGAAGTCGGGCCTGCCGGTGAAGTGGCGTGTGCCGGTGAGCCTCGGCTATTCCGGTCCTGCGGTAGCGAACGGGAAGGTCTACGTCACGGACTACCTGCGCGAGTCGGGCGATGCCTCGAACAACCCCGGTGAGCGACGGGCATTGACCGGCAAGGAACGGGTGCTCTGTTTCAATGCTGTCGATGGCAAGCCAGTGTGGGAACACAGCGATGTTGTACCGTACAAAATCTCGTATCCGTCCGGCCCGCGCTGCACGCCGACCGTGGCGGGGGGCAAGGTTTACACGCTCGGTGCCGAAGGGAAACTGCTCTGTCTTGACGCCGACAAGGGGACCGCGATTTGGTCGAAAGAGTTGAAGCAGGAGTACCAGACCGAATCACCCATCTGGGGCTTCTGCGGTGCGCCGTTGGTCGATGGTCAAAAGCTGATCGTACTGGTCGGCGGACAAGGGAGTGTGGCCGTCGCTTTTGATAAAGAGACGGGTCAGGAATTGTGGAAGGGGTTGTCGGCGAGTGAGTCCGGCTACTGTCCACCCTCGATCATTGAAGCGGCGGGGAAGCGGCAGCTCATCATTTGGACGGCCGATGACTTGAATGGACTCGATCCCGAAACGGGCACGGTCTATTGGACGCAACCGCTCAAGCCGAGCTATGGCATGTCGATCGCCATCCCCCAGAAGCACGGCGACCTGATCTTCGCGAGCGGCATCGGTGGCATCGGCGCGGCGTTTAAGCTGGATCAAGACAAGCCCGGCGCGAGTCTCGCTTGGCGTGGTACCAATAAGAACGCGCTCTATGCCGCCAACACCACGCCGATCATCGACCGCGACGGCATCCTCTACGGAGCCGACTGTCAGAGCGGCCAGTTCATTGCGATGAAACTCGATAACGGTGACCGACTCTGGACCTCTTTCGCTCCGACCACCAACACGCGTCGCGGCGGACACGGCACCGCGTTCATCGTCCGCAACGGTGACAAGTATTTCCTCTTCAGCGAAACGGGCGACTTGATCCTCGCCAAGCTCTCATCCAAGAGCTACGAAGAAATCAGTCGCTTTCACGTTCTCGACCCAACGGGAGAATGCTTCTCTCGAGATGTCGTTTGGTCTCACCCGGCCTTTGCCAACAAACACTGCTTCGCGCGGAACGATCGAGAACTCGTCTGTGTCTCGCTGGCGCAGGAGTAGTGGATCGTCTGTGAACGGCACGAGGGCGCGTTCTCAGCGATCAACCAAACCGATCAACTGGACGGTTTCCGACACGTGGGCTAGAACTGCCGTGTGAACTGTGCTGTGTGTTGGCATTCTGCGCGCGGCGTTTGTCGCGGTCTTGTTTGAGGAACTTCTGCAATGAAACTGTTCGCTGTGCTGTTGTCGTGGTGCGCGTTCGCGCCGAGTTTGATCTCACCCGTGTTTGCGGCGAACGCTCCCGGAGATGCGGCCGATAAGGTGGAGGCCGGTGCGAAGAAAAAGTTCTCCGTAGCCCATATCGAGATCACCGGCGGTTACTCGGAAGGAGTGACGGCACCGGGTCTGTTCGGCGATGCGGTCGAGACACTCGGCACAGGCTTACAGCGACTCGATAAGGCGGCTCGCGATGACAGCTTGGACGCTGTCATCCTGCACATCAGCGATCCGTCGATCGGTTGGGCCAAGCTCAATGAACTGCGAGTCGGCATTCAAAAGATGCGGGCCAAGGGACGCAAAGTTTATGCCTGGATGGAGAGTGTCGATACGAAGGGCTACCTGATCGCCGCCGCTTGCGACCAGATCGTCCTGCCCGAATCAGGGATGCTGATGCTGCCCGGTCTGCGGGCGGAGGTCTCATTCTACAAGAACCTGTTCGACAAGCTCTCGATCGAACCGCAGATGCTGCGCGTGGGTGAGTTCAAATCGGCGGCCGAACCGTACAGCCGCTCCGAAATGAGTCCCGCCTTCCGTGAAGAGATGGAAGCGATTCTGGACGACTACTACCGCCAGATCATTGAAACGATCGCCACCGGGCGCAAGCTGAACCCCGAGCAAGTGAAGTCCATCATCGACACCGGCCTGCACACGGCCGCTGATGCCAAGAAGCTCGGACTGATCGACGTGGTCGGTTACGAAGATGTGATCGAGTCGCTCATCAAGGGTGACGACAAAACGGCCGAAGTTAAAATCACCAAGGGCTACGGCAAGAAGAAGATCGACACCGACTTTAGCGGCTTCACCGGCATGGCCAAGATGATGAACGTCATCATGGGGGTCGAGCCGACGACGCGCAAATCGACTGCTCCGAAGATCGCCGTCATCAATGCCACCGGTGCGATCATGTCCGGTTCCAGTTCGGCTGATCCGATCTTCGGTGAGCAGACAATGGGATCGACCACGATGATCAAGGCGATCCGCCAAGCACGCGACGATTCGACCGTGAAGGCCGTCGTCCTGCGAATCGACAGTCCCGGCGGCAGCGCTCTGGCCAGCGACCTGATGTGGCATGAACTTGAAGGACTCGACGGCAAGAAGCCCTTCATCGTCAGCATGGGCGACACGGCCGCGAGCGGTGGCTACTACATCGCGATGGGAGCCGACCGCATCTTCGCCGAGCCGGGAACGCTGACCGGTTCGATCGGTGTCGTCGGCGGCAAGATTGCTTTCGAGAAGTTCTACGAGAAGGTCGGCATCACAACGAGCGTTGTGATGCGAGGCAAGAACAGCGGCGTGTTGAGTTCCACGACTCCCTTCTCGGACAGCGAGAAGACCGCCATGCAAAAGATGCTCAACGACATCTACGCACAGTTCACCACGAAGGCCGCAGCCGGACGGAAAATGGATGTCGAGAAGCTGGAAAAGATGGCGCGCGGGCGAGTCTACACCGGTGTGCAGGCCCTTCAGTTGGGCTTGGTCGATGAACTCGGCACACTCGGCGACGCGATGGCTCACGCGAAGCAGGCGGCTGGCCTCAAGCCCGATGACAAGCTCGAACGTCTCGATCTCCCCAAACCGACCAGCCCGTTTGAAGCCCTCTTCGGCCCGATCGATCCGAGTACCACCAGCCTGCGTGCGACCAGTGCCGCGCTGCTGAAGTCGTTGCCGGAAGAAGTCGCCTCTCAACTGCGCGGCCTCAACATCTATGACTTGCTCGCCAAGGAACGAGTCCTCACCGTGCTGCCCTACCGAGTCTTGGTGAAGTAGGTCCCGTTTCAGGCCACCAAGTAGGATGGGCACTCTTGCCCGTCTGGCTTTTCCACTTCAAGCCAGACGGGCGAGAGTGCCCATCCTACATTTGAGAACTCAGGGGTGAGTCGATGTCACCGTTGTCTGTCACCGGTCAATCGTTGCTCGCGCGACGCGACTTCTTGTTTGATGCGTCGCGCGGATTGAGTGGTCTCGCGCTGGCCTCGCTCTTGGCGAACGACGGCAAGTTGCGCGCGGTCGATAATGTAACGCAGCGCGATGACTCAAAGAGTCCCATTCGACCGAGTGTTCGTCCCGAAGCACCGCTGTCGGCGCGGGAAAGTCACTTCAGGCCGAAGGCCTCGCGCGTCGTGATGATCTTCTGTTCGGGAGCCGTCAGTCATGTCGATACGTGGGACTACAAACCCGAGTTGGTGAAACGCGACGGTCAGCCGTTGCCGGGCGTCGAGAAACTCGTGACGTTTCAGGGTGAGAACGGGAACCTCGTCGCACCGCAGTGGGAGTTCAAGCCGCGTGGCGAGAGCGGCAAGATGATTTCGGAACTCGTACCGAATCTCGCGGCTCTCGCGGATGAAATGTGCTTCGTCCACTCGATGACCGCTAAAAGCAACACGCACGGCCCGGCCGAGAACCAGATGAGTACCGGCTTCACGCTGGATGGTTTCCCGAGTATCGGGACGTGGGTCAGCTATGCCCTCGGCAGCGACGCGAGCGATCTGCCGAGCTTCGTCGCGATCCCCGATCCGCGCGGCGTGCCGCAAGCCGCCTCGAACAACTGGAGCAGCGCATTCCTCCCCGCCGTCTTTCAGGGGACGCCGTTCAACGCCGACAAGCCGATCGCCAACTTGTCTCGCCCGCCAGAAATCACCGCGCTGACGGAAATGGCGACGCGCGACTTCCTCAAACGGCTGAACGAACGCCACCTCGCGCAGCACCCCGGCGACACGGACCTCGCGGCTCGCATCGCCAGCTACGAACTCGCGGCCAAGCTGCAACTGCGCGCGGCGGAAGTCTCGGACCTGTCGGGCGAGAGCCTCGAAACGCAGACGCTCTACGGTCTGCATGACGAGAACAAAACGAAGGCGGGCTTCGGACGAAACTGTCTACTCGCGCGGCGACTGCTCGAACGAGGCGTCCGGTTCGTGCAGCTCTTCAACGGCTCGTATGCGATGGGCGAGGGCGTCGGCAACTGGGATGGACACAAGACGTTGAAGGCCCAGTACAGCGTTCACGGCCCGATCCTCGATCAACCCGCCGCTGCACTGCTGCGCGATCTCAAGCGGACGGGCCTCTTGGAAGACACGCTCGTCGTCTGGGTGACGGAGTTCGGCCGTATGCCGACCTTCCAAAAGGGAGCCAGCGGTCGCGATCACAATCCCAAAGGCTTTACCGCCTGGTTCGCCGGCGCCGGCGTGAAGCGAGCCTTCACCTACGGAGCAACCGACGATTTCGGACACACGGCCATCGACAAGGTCTCCACCATTCACGACCTGCACGCCACGATCCTGCATCTCCTCGGCCTCGATCACGAACGGCTCAGCTTCTATCACAACGGCATCGAACGCCGGCTGACCGATGTCCATGGCCACGTCCTGCACGACGTGTTGAGCTGACGAACCAAGTTTTGCGAGGCCAGTCGGAGCCGCGCATCAAACACGGTTTCAATTCACGGTCTCGATTCATCGAGCTGGGAGCCATTGAACCGTGGCTCCCAGTGATGTCGGGCTGGCGGAATCGGACCTGCCCGGCGACACACGCCGCTTGAAAGCAAGCAGGCCCCACTGCAAATTCAATGTTGAACAACACGGGAAAGTCATCATGCCATCTGGTCTTGTTACCTGCGGGATTTGTCTGCTGGTTCTGTGGCAGCAACCGCGTTTCGTGTCGGCTCAGGAATTGAAGCCGGACGCGGTGCTCGAGGCGGCGATTGACGAGGCTGTTGCACAACAAGGGATCACGGCTGACGGACCGGGACTGGCGGTTCTGGTGATTCAGCCGGGACGGCTCTTGTTCAAGAAGGGTTATGGGTTGGCCAGCCTACGTGACAAGGAAACAATCACTCCTCGGACAATGTTTGAACTGGCCTCGGTTTCCAAATCATTCACGGCCACGGCGGTGCTGATGCTGCACGACCGGAAAAAACTGTCGGTTTACGACGATGTGCGCAAGTACATCCCCGAACTTCCCGAGTATCGCGCCGGACGTCCGATTCGCCTTAGCGATCTCTTGCAGCATGTCTCCGGTCTGCCCGACTACCTAGAGTTTGAGAATGTCCCGTCCCGTCACAAGGACTACACGGTCAACGCAGACTACGTGCCCTTGTTCGCCAAACGGCAGGCCAAAGTTCCGCTCGATTTTCCGACCGGCCAGAAGTACGAGTACAACAACACCAACTACATGTTGCTGGCGGTGGTCGTCGAGCGAGTCTCTCAAAAGTCGTTTGGCACGTTCCTGCATGATGAAGTGTTTGTCCCGGTCGGCATGCCGCACTCGTTCGTCTATGAGAACCCCGCAGCGATCCCTCAACTCTCAACCACGGGCCACACCCACGCCTTGGGATATGAGAAAGGGAGGAAGCAGGCGTGGAAAGAATCGTGGGGCACGCGACCGGCGCGCGAGGAATCCTGTTTGACCGTCGGCGATGGTGGGCTCTGGATCAATCTGGACGACATGGCCGCGTGGGACGCCGCTCTGCGCGAGGGGAAACTGCTCAACCCGGAGACGATGCGTTTAGCATTGACCCCGTCGAAGACGCGCGATGGAGAAACGAACGACTATGGGTTCGGTTGGTCCCTCTATCCCGGCAATTCAGGCCGCATGAACGGTTACGGCCACGAAGGAACCTGGGGCGGGTTTGAGACTTCGTACTACCGCTACCTGCTGGCCGATCGCACCACGGTTCTGCTGAGTAACCGTGGCAACTTCGACACGGACAAATTCTGGTACACACTCAATGCGCTGATTGAAGAACACCTCCCGCAGAAACCGTAAAACGCCAGTGCGACGCCGCCGGGGAGGCTCGGCTCGACGGTTTATCAATGCGGACGTGTCACTGCTTTGGAGTCCTCGAAGAAGCAGTGGTCTTCGAGACGTTGCCCCGCGTCGGCACTGTTTCTCCGCAGACTCCGAAACAGTGGCACGTCAACCGCTTTCTCATGCTCGACGGATCAGAGCGCCCCAACGCCGTTAACCCTTTTGGGGGATGAAAGAAGTCTCGATACGACTTGGAGTTTCGGTCATTCTTACGTTTCACAGGCGTCAGGGATCGGAACTCTGTCCCGAAAGGAATCGGGGATGTCGCATCGAGACTCCAAGTCGA
>JAYTXB010001109.1:0-3545 GCA_043743205.1 Schlesneria sp. | reverse complement strand
CATGGAATCGACTCTTCATCGTCAGTTGAAAGCGTTGTACGGCGGCTCCACGGGCGAGCAGGAAGTGCGCGTCGGCGACTACTGGATCGACGCGGTGGTACGTGGTCGGTTGATCGAAATCCAACGGGCTTCGCTGTCGAGCATTCGCGCGAAAGTGGCCAAACTGCTGGAGTCGCATCGCGTGACAATCGTCAAGCCGTTGGCCGCGCGAACGTACATCGTGCGACGCGACAAGCCGGGCGGTGAGATCGTCAGTGCGCGCTACAGCCCACTACGGCGTTCGGTCCTGAACGTGTTTGATGAACTGGTTCATTTCGGCGACGTGTTCCCGCACGCCAAGCTCACCTTTGAGATCGTCATGATCGAACAGGAAGAGTCGCGTGTCTCCCGGCGCAAGCGTCGCTTCAACGGGCCGGACTTTGCGGTCGAAGATCGCTCATTGAAGGCGGTCCTCTCGAAGCAGACCTTCCGCACGATGAAAGACTTCGCGGCGCTGTTGCCACGCGAACTGGAGTCTCCGTTTTCAACCGCCGATCTCGCGAAGCAGGCGAAAATTCCGCGCTGGCTCGCGCAGAAGATGGTCTATTTCCTGCGGAAGATCGGCGCGATCGAGGCCGTGGGGAAGGCGAAGAATTCGGTGCTCTATGAGGCCCCGCGCCGCCGTAAGGCTGCTGCATGACGGACGGGTCACGAAGCAAGTTGGGCTTCTGCCTCCAGTGGTGAGAGTTCCGCGCACGATCACGCGGCGCGATTGAGACTCAGTTCCGCGTGAACGCCCTCGATTTGCGGCGTGTCGATCGCAGTCAGTTCTTCGGCATAGCCGACGAGCAGTGCGAAGTCGCAGAGCCGATTGATGCGACGCGGCAGGCCCCCTGACAACTCGTGAATCGCACGGAAAGCCGCGTCGCTGAAGATCGGCAGCGTGCGACCGGCGGCTTGCAACCGGTGGCAGACATAGCTGGCCGTCTCATTAGCGGAGAAGGCTTGCAACACGCACGGCATGGCGACGCGATCGTCAAGCTGCGGCAGTCGGTTGACCACGCTCACCAATTCCGGTTGGCCAGACAAGATCAGTGTGAAGTCGATCCCATCGCACTGCTGGAAGTTGAGCAGGAGTTGCAGCGATTGGAGAACACTGCGGTCGGAAATCGCATGGGCATCGTCGATGACAATGACGGGAGACCGTCCGCTGGCCGTGAGCATTCGCAAGGTCGCTTCCAACCGTTGCAGCGCGATGTCCATGGCGTGGGTTGGCGAGGAGACCACTTCCAACGCGAGCTTGTTTGCAATGTAGTTCAGCAGTTCGACCGGTGACATCTGTGGATAGACCACCATTGCGATGGGTGTCGTGGTTGGGCCGGTCGCGGCGGCATTGGCGTCGGGCAACACCGCTTCCAGTAACCGCGTCTTTCCTGAGCCGCTGGCCCCCACGAGCAATCCCAAGCCGCGTCGATGGTCGATCAAGTAGCGCAGCTTGAGCAGCGCGTTGTGGTGCGAATTGCTGGCAAAGAACGAGGCGGCATTACGGTCGTGACTGAAGGGAGATCGCTGAAGTCGCCAATGCCGTTCGTACATCCGTGGCCTCGATTCCGTGTCTGCTGTTGCTCGACTCGCCGATTACCGAATCGCGGGTCCATCGACGATCGCTTGCGAGACTCGCGACGGTAAGGCGATGCGCGCAGGGGTCTCCTCAGAGTCCTCAATCGTGCCGCTCAACCAAATGCCTAGTGCTTCCGCTGGTGCGGCATTTCTACGGGCTGGGTCACGTTCGTAGCGGGCGGATTGAAAACTGGGGAGCGACGATACGGGCGGCAGTTCGAGCGAATTTGCTGAAGGATTCATGGGAATCTGAGGAGCGCGCTCGACGATCGCTGGCGCCGTAAATGGTCGCAACGGAGGCTGCTCGGGACGTGATGTCATTGAGTCGTCGGCTGGCTCATCGGCCTGTCCCGGCGATGGAGAGTCGAGATCGAAGTCTTCCAAATCTGCGAGATCGGCGGCGTCCGTCTCGGGCGATGACCTGATCACCACGTTGTAGGCACCCCAGCCCATTGCCAAGACGGCCACAACCAGCACGAGCGCAACGAAGGCTGGCTTCAAAAACCAAGCCACAGACTTCGACCGTCTACTCGATCCTGATGGACGACGTTTCGGTGTCGGCATTGGCATGGAGGCCTGATCGTCAGGTGAAGGGGAGGTCGCTGTTGGGGTCTGCAACGAAGTCTCTTGCATATCAGCGTCCTGCCTTGAATTGAGCCTCCTCGCGCGAAGCCACCGCCATCGGCAAAACCTCCTCGCGCCCTCGCGTGTCGATACCTATCGACGCTGACGCGCAAGAGCCTTGAGCGGTTTTGCCGTTTGAGGCGATCAGGCCGAGTATGCCGCCGCGCGGCCGAATGGAAATCTTTCGGGGGAAGTACGGCGACATCCCCGCATTTCCGGCGACTGAGTGGCGGTGGCGCTCCGGCTTTGTGGCAGCTTCGGATGCCAAGGCCACAACTCGGGGGGCTATACCTCGCGCGGCGGAAATTGAGGTGTCGAGAGATCAGCCGGAACGCGGCCAAAGTTGAGACACTGGCGAGCCGCCTGCCGTCAGGCTGCGGGTTCTTGATCGCCGCAGGAAACCCGTGGCCTCACGGCACACGGCTCGCCTAAAACAGCTCACTCATGGCCGTGCGAGGTGTCATTGAGCGAGCCTCATTCTCCGCCGCGTGAGGTATAACTTGAAACGAAGATCGCCCCCGCCAGCGATCGCTTCACGCCGCTCGACGAGTCCGTTGCTCGGCGCGAGCTTGACGGCAGATCTCCGTCAGACATTCGGCCACACGATCTTGGTCAGCAATCGGCAACTCAGGATAGCTCGGTAGCGCGAGGATCTCGCGCGAGGCGGCTTCGGCTTCGGGGAACTGTCCGGGCCGATAGCCCAAGTGTTTGAAGCAGGTTTGCAGGTGGAGCGGCTTTGGGTAGTAGACCGCGCAGCCGATCTGCCTTGCCTTGAGTTGCTGTATCACGTGATCGCGTTGGCCGTTTCGAACACGAACGCAGAACTGGTTGAAGACGTGACGTTTCTCGGGCTGAATCTTCGGCAACGAAATCGTGTCCAAGATGCCCGCTTGTCGGAACAGATCGCCGTACCGCTGAGCGTTCTTCTGCCGGGCAGCGGTCCAATCTTCGAGCCGTCTCAACTTCAGTCGCAATACGGCCGCTTGCAGTGAGTCGAGCCGACTGTTCATGCCGAGATCGAGATGTTCGTACTGGCCGACATCGCCGTGAACTCGTAGACGTTTCAGCTTCGCAACCAACTCGGGATCGTCAGTGGTCATCATGCCGCCGTCGCCTGCGCCGCCGAGATTCTTCGTCGGAAAGAAGCTGAAGCAACCGACGTTGCCGAGGACTCCCGCGCGACGACCTTGATACTCGGAACCGATCGCCTGGCAGGCGTCTTCCACAATCTTCAGTCGATACTTTTGAGCCAACCGCCAGATCGGTTCCATGTCGCAGCATTGCCCGAACAAGTGAACGGGCATGATCGCTTTGGTATGCGG
>JAYTXB010001108.1:0-1915 GCA_043743205.1 Schlesneria sp. | reverse complement strand
GGTCACAAAGTGTTCGACGAACGGATTTATTACTTCAAAGAGATTCCGACTCACGTGGACCCGTTCACGGTCTGCTGGGTTGCGCTGGGAGCGATCACGATCGCCGTTGTGGCGAGCATCCTTCCTGCCCGCCGCGCCGCACGACTGCAACCGGTGCAGGCGTTGAGGCACGAATGAAGCCTCGTTCCCAAACTCCTGCTTGGGAACGCCCTCCTCCAAGCTCCAGCTTGGTGAATCACATGAAACACGAGATTACAAATCGCGAAGCTGGAGCTTCAAGACAGGCGTTCCCAAGCTGGAGCTTGGGAACGAGGAAAACGCTCCCGCTCAGGAGCGCGAACAGGAACGGAATCCATGTCCACCGCCCAAGCGAGTTATCATTCTCCATCACCACTGACCGCCCCGTCTCGGGAGAAGCCACTCATGCCCGAACCGCAGATTGCGGCGATTGCCGTCGAGAAGGCGTACCGCAAGGGAGACCACCAAGTCCCCGTGCTGCATGGTGTGGACATCTCCGTTCACAAGGGTGAGTTCCTCTCGATCGTCGGCCAGTCGGGATCAGGTAAGAGCACGCTGCTGCATTTGCTCGGTCTGCTCGACGCGCCCGACGTGGGCGAAGTGCAACTCGATGGCCAGCGGATCGACGACCTTCCCGCCCGCACGCGCGATGAACTGCGAAACCGGGTCTTCGGTTTCGTCTTTCAGTTCTACCATCTGCTTCCCGAGTTGAGCCTGATGGAAAACGTGTTGGCTCCGCTGATGATCCGTCACTCGATCTGGGGCTACTGGCAGCGGCGGCGCGAGTACCAGGATCGCGCTCGCGAAATGATCGACCGCGTCGGACTGGGGCACCGCCTGACACACCGCCCGTCCGAGTTATCCGGCGGTGAAATGCAACGCGCCGCGATCGCCCGCTCACTCGTCGCTCGCCCTGAAATCCTGCTCGCCGATGAACCGACCGGCAACCTCGATCAAGGGACCGGACGCGGGATCATCGAGCTGATGACCAAGTTGAACGAGCAAGAACGCCTCACTATTATCATGGTCACACACGACCAGCTCATCGCAGCGGAAGCCCATCGCACGGTGAAGCTGCGTGAAGGTCGAATCGAACCGGCGTAGTAGAGTTTGTGGAAAGAGTAACCCGAAGCGTGAGCGAGGGAGTCCAATAAACTCAGCCGTATTCAACTTGGAGCCAGAAGATCCAACCGACTTGATGACCAGTGACTGACAGCATCGACAACCTTTCGCAGCCCGGCCCGGAGCCGGGCTGCTTCATATCACGGGAAACCCCTTCGATGTCCTTGAAGATTTACCTCGGCGGCAAGTTGGTGGACGAAGCCGATGCCAAGATCAGCGTGTTCGATCACGGGCTGCTTTACGGCGACGGCGTGTTCGAGGGGATTCGCGTCTATGGCGGCAAGGTCTTCCTCCACCGCCAGCACATCGACCGACTCTTTGAAAGTGCGAAGGCCATTCGTCTCGTCATCCCGATGACGCCGGAGCAAGTCATCGACGCGGTCGAACAAACGGTGCAGGCCAACAACATCGGCGATGGTTATGTGCGGCTCGTCGTCACGCGCGGAGCAGGCAGTCTCGGCTTGGACATTCGTCGGACTAGCAACCCGCAGGTCATTGTCATCGCCGACACGATCACGCTCTATCCCCCTGAGACCTACACGAAGGGGATGAACCTCGTCACCGCCAGCACAATCCGCAACCATCCCGGTGCGCTGAGTGCCCGGATCAAGTCGCTCAACTACCTGAACAACATCCTTGCGCGGATCGAGGGAACGGACGCCGGGATGGTGGAAGCGTTGATGCTTAACCATAAGGGTGAAGTCGCCGAATGCACGGGCGACAACATCTTCCTCGTGAAGAACGGTGTGGTGCGAACTCCCGGACCCGATGCGGG
>JAYTXB010001107.1:0-1183 GCA_043743205.1 Schlesneria sp. | reverse complement strand
ACCACCGCGACGAGTGGGAACTCGGGTTCGTCCATCCGAAAGCCGCGCGGACCGAAGTACGAATGGAACTGGCGATAGACCTGTTCAAACAACTTGGCGTAACGCTCGGCCGATTCCTGGCGGGCAACCACGATGTAGTGCGAAGTGACTTTGACTTTGAAGTCGCGACCGAATTCCGTCTGGAGATTGTCGCGGAGCTCGATCATCGGAAAGGGACGGAAACGTGGATTGATCTCGCTGCAATCGTCCACGTCATCCATGCGGAACCGCGACATCCGGCCATCTCGCTGGAACATCCAACAGTCGCGATCATCCGCGACGACGATGCGACCCGAGAACTGAGTCTGGCCCTGCTTGATCTGAATCAATGCGCGAGGTGTCTCGGCGAAACTCGGGTGGGCATGGCACAGCATCGCGATGAGCGACGCACGACAGAGCCATCTGAAACCATCACGAGTCCTACTAGGAACGGCTCGGCAGGAGCCTCGCCCTCCCTTTTTCAACGGGCCGGTCGGCGATGCGGCGCAGCTCTCACGTGTGATGCAACTTGTCATTCGCTGTCACCTAGGTAGGTCCATTGATGCTTCGGCGAGCGGCAGGAATTGTCGTACCGCGATGTAGGATGGCCTTCTAGGCCGTCGTTTTTCTGCGGGAAATCGGACGGGCAAGATGCCCATCCTACGTTTTTCAACGGGCTGTTAGGACCGGCGCACCTCGAAACATCCCGATTGATGCTCCGGTCCTGACGAATCTCAAGCTGCTGCGGAGGCTGTTTGTTCTCGTGAAAACGTAGCTCACGACAGGCAGCGTCGAACAAGCCGTCTGTGTTTGCAGACCGGTTTCCGTTCATTCCGTCAGCTCACTAGACTGGCCGCGTCTCATTGAGGGAGTCCCGTTGTGAGAGTCGTGAGTCGCGTGTCGATTGTGTCGGTCGTGCTGGGCGGGTTGCTCATCGCCGCGATCGAAGCGTGCGCGGTGGAAGGGCAATCTCCCCTTGAGGGGCGTTCGTCGTTGCGAATCACCGTGGACGCGCGGCTGAGCGAACTCGACGCACCCGGTTTGGCGGACCGAACGCGGGCCGAGCGGCAGTTGCTCGATCTGGGTCCGGACGTGCTACCGCTGCTCCCTGCTCCCGATCTGGTCCGCAGCCCGTCCGTGCGCGAAGCCGTTAAGCGGGTGCGTG
>JAYTXB010001106.1:0-2845 GCA_043743205.1 Schlesneria sp. | reverse complement strand
TGCCGGAACAACCCCGGCCTCGACGATTGATGATGTGTCCATGCGCCACTAATAATCGATCACCCGCCATGCGCAAAAAGCGTGCCGAACAGTGTTGGTACTTCCTCGCTTACGCAGCGGGTTACTTTTCTAAAGTAAGTGCGATTGGGCAACTGCCGCTCGGCCACTATTTGCTTTCAACAGCCGGGGTCTTGCGGCGGGGCGGGTCTAGGTATCGAAAGCCGGAATTGGGGTTGTTGCGGTCGAAGGCGAACGCTTCGTGATTGTCGAGGAACAGCTTCAAATAGGGTGACGGGATCGCGAAGCCGAGACCTTCGGCAAACAGCAGCTTCATGTTCGTCACGCCGATCACCTCACCGCGTGAGTTGAAAAGTGGGCCGCCGCTGTTGCCCGGATTGATTTCGGCGGTCGTCTGAATATAGACCTGCCCTTTGAAGTTGCGGTTCTTCGTTCCGATGATCCCTTGAGAAACCGATCGCTCCAGCCCGAGCGGGTTCCCGATCGCGAAGACCTCGTCGCCCTCTTGCAGGTCTTCGTCTGCCGCGAGGAAGACCGGTTTGAAGGCCAAGTCTTTCTGGGCCGGGATCTGTAACAAGGCCAGATCGAAGAACGGATTCAACGCGACGATCCGCACGTCATCGACTCGACGACGATTGAACTCGCCGTCGGTACCGCGATGAAAAATGGTGGCCGAGATGCGCGTCTCCTTCTCAATCACATGGCAGTTCGTCACGCAGAAGCCGCTCTCGTTGACGATGAATCCCGAGCCGAGACCGCCCGGGGTCTGAATCAAGACTACGCCCTCTCCAAACTTCTCAGTCAAGTCCTTCACACTCCGACGAGGCAGCTCGGCCGTGCGGTAAAGCTTGTGCTTCTTCACCTCGACCGGCACGTTGGTCGAGTCCTTGGATGCCGTGCGCGTCTTGATCTGCGACAGCGGAACCTTCACGACCTCCACGCCGATATCGACCAGCAACACGTCACCCTGCTGCTTGAGCACATCACCCTCAATGGTGTTACCGGTCTTCAACTCGAACACGTCGGCGAAGAGGCCGCGCGAACCGAGAACCATGACCGCCGAGACGATGATGACTAGTCGAACAGACCACAGATTTTGGACAGAGCGGAACCGCATGAGATGACTCCCGAGCGAGGCCGCTCGTTGAAGAACTGAGGCGTTAGAGATCGTTCTGGGACAGGTTCTCAAATCGACGTTGTCATGCCATTTGGACTGCGGCAATTGATTACCGCTTTCCTTTCTCGTTTCGTTTTGATTCTTGCAGGACAGATTGCACCTGTGCCAACGTGATCAGCAGTGAGGCGAAAAGTAGAGAAAGGAAAGCGGTGATGAATCCCCGCACTCCAAACAAGATGGCAAATGCCGAGTTCACTGCGCGTACTTCGGATGGCATTCCGTACACGACTTGCCGATCTTGTTGATCGACTCCGTGAACTTCGCATAGTTCTGGTCCTTGGCCGCTTCGCCCGCTTCTTTGCCGCCGGTGATGAGGTCCGTGGCGAACTTCTGATAGTCCGCTTCTTCCGCATCGGTGTAGCCTTCGGTCGCGATGATCTTGCCGAGCGACGCGACCAACATCGTCTCGTGTTGAATCGTCTCCAACTCGGACTTCAGCTTGGCTTCGGTATTGATGTTGAGCCGCAGCCATTCGGAAGCCTTTTCGATCCGCTTCATCAAGCCCGCGCGATCGGCCGCCTCGAAGAACGGCTTCTTGGGAGCAACGTCTCCAGCATCGCCGGGAATCGTGCCACCAAACACCGACGCGAGCTTCTCATACGCCACCTTCGACTTGTCGAAGTACTCCTTGCCCGGCTGCCCGGAGGCTGACGAGAGTTGCGAGCTGAAGTCTCGAATGTAATGCGCGTTGGCCTTCCAACTGGCCGCTTCGCTGTGTTCGATCACGATCCCCGCGAGTCCCGCGACGACGGCTGCATCCCAGCTAATGTCCTTGCACTTTTGGTTGTACTTGCCCGGCCCCTGCATGTCCGCCGCGAGTTGATTGCGCAACTTCTTGGCCTCATTTTGTAGGACATCCATCGAAATGAAGTCGGCCCAGGCAACGCTACCACCTCCGCCACCCGCCGCCGCTTTGGGAACATCCGTCGCGGGCTTCGCAGCGGCTTCAGCGGGAGGGACATCCGTCTTGGCGACATTCGCCGCCATCGGTGCTGCCGCTGAATTAGCGACTTCACTCAACGGCTCATCGAAGAACGCGTCATACGGGATCCCGTTGGAACTCTTTCGGCCACCACCGGTCGATGCCGATTTCGAGCCACCCGTGTCACCACTCTCTTCGCTCTTCGCGGTCGTTTTGGATTTGGAAGAGGACTTTGAAGCAGACGGCTCCTTCTCTCCCTTCGTCCCCGCAGCGGGCTTGCTTCCGCCGCAGCCACCAACAAGCGTCAGCCCGATCCAACAGAGCAGCGTCATTCCCAAGACACTTCTCTGGCGAGTGAACTGGCGCTGAGGGCTTGGCTCGCACGATGCCGTTCCGCCACGTTCACTGTTCCCGAAACTCAACATCTCAATCTCTCCTTCGATTTCAACGACCGACTCATTGAGAAAACGAGTCCACCGCCGTTTTGTGCCCGCCTCATCAACGGGACGGATTATGGTTTCGTCACGGTGTCACCGCAATGAGTTCAGCAAAGTGATGAATGGACGGTTCGTGGAAGATTCAACCCTCCCCTGCTTCGTCAGGTCAGAGAACCAAATTTTGATCTGGGCTGACTGGGAAGAATTTGACGGCCATTCCTTGTCTCAGCAAGGTCAACCTACTACTTGTATCTCGCGCGTTGAGTCTCGTGCTGCTCGGCATTCTTGAAA
>JAYTXB010001105.1:0-7715 GCA_043743205.1 Schlesneria sp. | reverse complement strand
GCCCGAGCGATTGGAGCGAGTGGCGAAGTTCCTTGTGGAGCATTGGGAACAGCGACGCAGCGCGATGGAAGGCAAGGCGATGGTCGTGACCATGAGCCGCGAGATCGCCGCGCGGCTGCACGATGAGATCGCCAAGCTGCGCCCCGCGTGGGTACACGGTGACGACGACCAGGGCGTGATGAAGTTGATCATGACCGGCGGGCCGGATGATCCCGAGCACATGGCCGGGCACGTGCGCAGCAAAGCACAGCGGAAGGCGCTGGCGGCGCGGTTCAAGGATCCGGCGGACGACTTCCGCGTAGCGATCGTGGTGGATATGTGGTTGACAGGATTCGATGTGCCGTGTGCGCACACGATGTATCTCGACAAGCCGCTGGCCGGTCACAACCTGATGCAGGCGATCGCGCGAGTGAACCGCGTGTACGGCGAGAAGCCCGGCGGGCTGATCGTGGACCTGATCGGGTTGGCTGATCCGCTTGCCGATGCGCTGGCGACATACGCCAACGCGACGGGCGACAGCGATAAGCCGATCCAGGAACTGCAGGACGAGGCGATCCCGGCGATGCGGTCGGCATTCGAGCAGTTGCGAGGGTTCTTTCACGGGTACGACTACTCGGCGGCGCTCGACCAATGGCACTCGGTTTGTGATTTTGTGAGCGGCAAGGCGCTAGCCGCCGGTGCTGTTCCAACGAAAGAACCGACGGCTAGCGCCTTGTCGCTCAGTGAAAGAGACGCTGAACCGGTAAACGTGCTCAAGCTCTATCTGGGCGCGATCGATCATGTGCTGGACGTCGGGCAGAACGTGGGTGAGGAGACGGGCTGGAAGCGATTCCGCGGGATGGTGAAGCGACTCTCGACGGCGTTCGCGCTGGCGGTGCCACGCGAGGAGACGAAGGAGATCACGCCGCACCTGGCGTTCTTCCAGCGGATCGCGGCGATGATCCGCAAACGGCTGGCGGATGACGCCGGGCCAACGCCGGGCGGGGGCGGATCGCGAGACATCGATGCCGCCGTCAGGCAGGTCATCGGCGACGCGGTCGATGCGGGCGAAGTGATTGACCTCTTCGCGGCAGCGGGTTTGGACGCGGCACGGCTGGACATCCTCAGCGAGGACTTTCTGAATCGAGTCAGCGCCCTGGAGCAAAAGAACCTGGCGCTGGAGACGCTGCGGAAGCTGCTCACTGACCAGATCAAGATCAGCGAGCGGACGAACCTCGTGCAGGCGCAGAAGTTTCGCGAGGCGTTGGAGAAGGCGATGCTCGGCTACACGAACAAGCAGATCAGCACAGCCGAGATGATCGCGCGGTTACTCGAATTGGCCAAGTGGGTGCGCGAAGCAAAGAGGCACGGCGAGGACCTGGGATTAAGCTCCGAAGAGGTCGCGTTTTATGACGCACTGGCCGAGAACGGATCGGCCAAAGAGGTGATGAAATCCGACCAGCTCCGCCTGATGGCCCGCGCGTTGTCGGAGATGGTCAAGAAGATGCCCAAGCTCGATTGGACGCAGCGGGAATCCGTCCGTGCCGACCTGCGGCGCAAGGTGCGGCGGCTCTTGGCGATGTACGGGTATCCGCCGGATTTATCGGAGGATGCGACGCAACTCGTGCTGAAACAGGCGGAGTTGTCTACGCAGGCGGGTGAGTAAGGAAGCAGAAAACGTGTCAGGAACCAAATCGCCTATTTGGTTCCTGATACCCACGTTCCTGACACCTTTTCCAGTCCCGTCAACGCGCTCATCAAGGCCGACAAAGATTTTGATCTGCTCGTCGTCCCCGGAGCCGGTCACGGCATCGGCGAATCTCCGTATGCCGCTCGCCGCCGGCAGGATTTCTTCGTGCGACACTTGTGGGGAGTCGAACCACGTCGCTAATGCAACACGCCACGACAACGATTTGAGTTCCCGCCGAATGCTTGTTTGAAAACCTTTCCAACAATTCATCACTGAGTGAGGGTCACCATGTCGCCGATTCGCGTGTTGTTTTCGATCATTCTGTTGCTTGGGGTGGCGTGGTCGCCGGAACTCTCGGCTCAAGTGCTCGACAAGCAGAAGCAACTGGATGCGCAGACTTTCTGGGACAACCGCGATTGGGATTGGTATGCCGAGAACATCCCGTTCTTTGAATGCCCCGACGCGGACCTCACGACGACCTATTACTACCGCTGGGAACTGCTGACGAAGCATCTGACGTATGGCTCGCCCAACAGCGGGTACTCGTTCACCGAGTTCATCGACCGGCCGTTTTGGTCGGGGGCTTACGGAGCGATCAGTTGTCCGGCGGGGCATCAGCTTTATGAAGCTCGGTGGCTGCGGTCGCCGAGGATCGCGAACGATTACACGCGGTACTGGTTCCGCACGCCGGGTGCTCAGCCGAGAAACTATTCGACCTGGCTGGCGGACTCGGCGTGGGCCGTCAACCAAGTGCATCGCGATGACGAACGATTGATCGACCTGCTGCCGGACCTCGTCAAGAACTACGAAGGCTGGGAGCAGCGGCACTTCGTTCCCGAGGTCGGGCTGTTCTGGCAAACGGGTCACGATGACGGCATGGAGTTCAACATCAACAGTCGCCAGACGAAGGACATCCTGCGCGGTGCTCCGAGCTATCGCCCGTCGTTCAACGCCTACATGTGGGCCGATGCGGTCGCGATCGCCAGGGTCGCGCAGCTCGCGGGCAAAGCGGACATCGCCCAGCGATTTGACGAGAAAGCGGCGGCGCTCAAGGCGAAGATGATCGCGCTGCTCTGGGACGACAAACGCCAATTCTTCTTCCCGGTCTTCCAGAACGACGAAGAACGCGACGGCCACAAGATCAAGGCTCTGACGAAGACCTACGAGTCCGGCCAATTCGCGGGCGATGCACACGGCCGCGAGCTGATCGGGTACGTCCCGTGGCAGTTCAACCTGCTCGATCGCGGCAAAGGCTACGAGGCCGCTTGGTCTAAGCTGATGGACCGCGACGGATTCTATGCCGACTTCGGCCCCTCGACGGTCGAACGCAACGATCCGCTGTTCCTGCTGAAGAACTCTTGCTGCTGGTGGAGCGGCCAATCGTGGCCGTATGCCACGACGCAGACGCTGAAGGCGCTGGCAAACGTCGTCCAAGACGTGGGGCAGGTTTCCAACCTGCCCAAAGCGCAAAACACTGGCAGGTTGGAAACCTGCCCCACGAAAGCCGACTACGTCAAGCTGCTGCAAATCTACGCCCGCTCGCATCGCAAGAACGGCCAGCCGTATCTTGCCGAGGCGCTGCATCCCGACAGCGGCTCGTTCGAGGGCCACGACGGCTACAACCACTCCGAGCACTACTTTCATTCGGGCTTCTGCGATCTCGTCATCACCGGACTCGTCGGCCTGATTCCGCGTGACGATGAAACGCTGGAGATCAATCCGCTCGCGCCGGCCGATTGGGATTACTTCGCACTCGACGACGTCCCGTATCGCGGCCATCGAGTCAGCATCGTCTGGGACAAGACCGGCGAGCGATACAAGCTCGGAGCTGGCCTGCATGTGCTCGTCGATGGCCATGAGGCAGGCAAGTCGGACAAGTTGGAACGACTCGCGATCAAGCACGGAGCCGCCCTGCCCGCTGCGAAGGATGATCGCGATCGGCGAGTAAGCACAGTCAACTTCGCCGTGAACAACGACGGCACGTATTACCCGCGACTGACGGCGTCGTACTCGTCACCGAAGACGCCGATCAGCAAGCTCAACGACGGCAATTATTGGTATCTGCAACATCCGCCGAATCGCTGGACCTGCGACGGCTCGCCAAACGATCGCGATTCCGTGCTGCTGGAGTTCGGAGTTCCGCGCCGCATTCACACCGTCAAGTTGTTTGTGCTCGACGACGGCGGCGAACAAGGCTCGTCCATTCGCGCTCCGCAGCGCATCGAATTGGAAGCGTGGATTAACGACTCCTGGCAACCGATCGGTGCGGACGAGGCGTCGTTGCGCACACCGGTCGGCCATCGTCCGGTGGCCGTGCGGATCGCCCCCATCGAGACAACCAAGCTGCGAGCAACGCTGCACCACCGCGCTGAAGGCAGGTCCGGTCTCAGCGAGATCGAAGCCTGGGGCGACGCGACCTTGCCGCTCGAACCAGTCCCGCCCCCGGCCGGCAACTTGGCATACAACTCCAATCCCGACGGCTTTCCGAAGGCCACCGCGTCGTTCAGTGACCGTTTTGGCGGCAAGCCTCACAGCGCGATTGATGGCAAGACAGTCTTCCTGCCAACTCCCATGAACCGCTGGACCAGCTACGAATCGAAGTCACTGACCGATTGGTTGGAAATCGACTTCGGCAAAGAAATCGAATTCCGCCGCATCGAACTGGCGATCTACGACGACCGCGGCGGAGTGCAACCGCCGGAGTCCTACATCATCCAACATTGGACCGGCAGCGAATGGCGCGACATCAGTAAGGTGAAGAAGACTCCCGAACAACCACTCGGCAGCCAATGGAACGCCGCCCGCTTCGACCCCGTGAAGAGCGCCAAGGTTCGCATCGTCTTCACCCACAAAGGCCAATCCCGTAGCGGCGTCTCGGAGGTGATGCTCTGGAACGACTAAGGAACAGGGCCGGAATAACTTCCAGTCCACAAGTGGCTCGTTTAGCCGCTTGGGCAACGTGGTTAAACTCACTTTCCAGATCCGAAAGTTATTGCGGACTGATTCCTAACTGCGGAATAGCCGCGAAGTTCATCTGGAATCTCGGTTCTGAGCGGCAGTGAAACTGATTTGCCTCGGAGCGTGACAAACACTTGGCAATTCAGCGCCCCATCTCCAGAACTCGGATTTCACCAGAAAAGTTCCGGCACCTTGCCAGCGAAGTATTGAGAAACGTCTTCGACATTCACAACGAATTTAAACCGGTTCGTTGACGAGCAGGACTCTATACCTCGCGCGGCCACGAGTGATGTGTTTCAGGCGAGCCGCATGCCGTCAGGCTGCGGGTTTCCTGCGGCGTTCATGAACCCGCAGCCTGACGGCGTGCGGCTCGCCAAGGCCTCATTCCTGACCGCGCGAGGTATCGAGCGACAGCCTCACAGGATCGGCGGAGCAACAACCAGCGGCACCGGCTCACCCAATCTCCGAGTGGTTGCTGCGTCCAACTTCATTCGGTGGGAAGTGGTGGGAGGCGATGCTCTTCCTCGTCATGATCGAAGCGCGGCGCGGGACCATCATCCCGTGACGGAAGCGGCGGAAGTGGCAAGTTGTTTGAGACGGGAGACGGGCCGAGTGATTCGGGGGTGCGAGTGGGAACGCTGACCGATGGGGGCGTTTGAGTCAGCACGTTGGAGTTGGATGACGTGAAACCGTTTTGAGTTCCACGAGGCTGAGTCGCCAGTGATGCGGCAGACGGAGCGGGCACCAACAGCGCGACAATGTGTCGGTCGTGATCGGTAAAGCGAAGGGCGGCTTCGAGAACTTCAGGAGCGCGGAGATCGTCGTCACAGTGCAGCCAGAGTCCCAGCAAGAACAGGCGATCGGCGTTGTGCAGGTCTTCACGCACCCATTCGCTGATCTGTCGTTGAATGGACTTTCGTACGGTCTCGTTGTTCGGTCCAAACACCGAGACCAGCCGCTCCGTCGCAGAGGCGACCGTGGGATCAAGTGCCAATGCCACCTTGAACTCGCGCACGGCCAATGGAAATCGGATCAGCGCTGCCTGCGCGAAGCCCAGTCGCAGGTGAGCTTCCGCTCGATCCTCGGCCGCATCGACGGCATTCCGGTAATTAAGGCACGCTTGAGACCAGTGACCGGCTCGCATCTGCGCGTCACCCGCGTCCTGTTGTTCGCGGCTGAGCCGGATTGCGACCGGGTCTGCAAGCGCGCTGCGCTGTGATCCGTTGTCGCTCGCCGAGAATGATTCTGTCAGACGCGATTCAACGGTCTCGGCGACGGGGCTGATCGAATAGGGAGTTACGGGGCCGGAGGAGATCGGCGATCTGCCAACGGAGGCTCTCAGAGAGGGAGTGTTGCGCTGGTTTGCACCCCACGGACCGGGACCGAACCAGACCGGTGGTCCGAAAGGTAACACTCCCGGCATCCCCACGGCATGGCCCATGAATGGGGGCGGATTGTTATAGACTCCCGCACCCAATGGCGATGGAAACGGCAGGCCATAGAGCGATGAAATGCCGTCTCGCCCCTGCTCGGGCAACGACCCGCCCAGCGAGAGACCGGGACCGGGAAAACCTCGCCACGGTTGTGGGTAGTGCATCTGATACTGGTACTCGACCGTGAGCTTTTGTGCAGTCGCTGGCGAGGGCTGAGCCAGTACCGAACAGACCATTTCGAGCCAGCACACGACCAGCATGAAGGGAAGATGACGCATGGCAAACCTGCAATGAAGGGACGACTTTCACGAGTCGAATCATCGCGCGGCACACCAACACGGGTCAACAGGCGATTTCCAGTTCTGATCGCACTCTCAATCCTCGCGCCGACAGGAGCGGTCTGACGACGAATGCCGACGCGCAGTCGGAACGCGACATGCGTGTTGAGCGTGCGGTCGTGCGACTTGGTTTTGATTCGCCTGATTCGCGGTCGAACCGTTCTGCCGTTTCAGGTCGCGATTTCCGTGCTGTACGAGGTCCTGCCAGGCGGGCTACATTCTCGGACATGTTTGTCCGCATTCGAGCAGGAGTTCAGAGCATGATCGGTCAGCCCGTGCGTCGCGTGGTGTTGTTGGTTCTCACGGTGGTCCTGCTGGCAGACGGAGTCGTCTTGGCACAGAAGGCCGATGCGTTCAAAGAAGCGCGCGAGAAGATGGTCTCTGATTACATCGTGCGTGAAGGGGTCACGAACCCGCGTGTCCTGGCCTCGATGCGACAGGTGCCTCGTCACGAGTTCGTGGATCGAGCGCAGCGACCGCTCGCCTACAACGACAGTTCGCTGCCGATCGGGCACAAGCAAACGATCTCGCCGCCGTTTGTCGTGGCGTACATGACCGAGACGCTTGAGCTGAAGCCGGAAGACCGCGTGCTGGAGATCGGAACGGGGAGTGGTTTTCAGGCGGCCGTGTTGTCGAACCTCGTCAAAGAGGTCTACTCGATTGAGATCGTTGAACCGCTCGGCAAGCAAGCGGCCGAACGTTTGAAGCGACTCAAGTACGACAATGTCGTCACCAAGGTCGGCGACGGATACCTCGGCTGGGAGGAGCACGCTCCGTTCGACAAAATCATCGTCACCTGCTCCCCTGAAAGTGTCCCTCAACCGCTCGTCGATCAGCTCAAAGATGGCGGCAAGTTGCTGATCCCTCTCGGCGAACGGTATCAGCAGGTCTTTTATCTGTACGAAAAGAAAGAGGGGAAACTCGTCTCGACCAAGTTGATCTCGACGCTGTTCGTGCCGATGACAGGCAAGTCCGAAGACCAGCGGCAAGTGAAGCCCGACCCGCTCCATCCGAAGATTCTCAATGGAGGCTTTGAAGAGGATGCCAACCACGATGGTTATGCCGATCACTGGCATCACCTGCGGTTGGTCACGCTGCTCAACGAGGGCGCGGCGGAAGGAAAACGTTGCGTGCTGTTTGAGAGTTCCGATCGCGAACGACTCGCGCAGGGTTTGCAGGCGTCGGCCATCGACGGCACGAAGATCGGTTCGCTGCAACTGAAGGTGCAGTACAAGATCGAGGGGACGAAAGCGGGAGCCGAAAGTCACGAGCAACCGGGCCTGGTCGTCCACTTCTACGACGACAACCGCCGCCTGT
>JAYTXB010001104.1:0-1060 GCA_043743205.1 Schlesneria sp. | reverse complement strand
CGAACGACGTGAACAGCGGTGTCTCGGCGTCGGTGGCGCTGGGCAAACATGCCTCGACGTTCGGTGAAGCCTATGTCGCGAGCATCGCTGCTGCGGAAGTGTCGGGGACGTTGGTAGCCGTCTTGCAGCGATTGTGTGACTTGATCAAAAACGAGATTCGGATGCGGAACGCGATCCGTTCGGTCATCGCCTATCCGATCGTGCTGACGATGGTCGCGGGGATCGTGATCAGCGCGTTGGTGTTCTTCGTGCTGCCTCAGTTCTCGAAGGTCTTCCAGAACATGGGTCGCCCCGCGCCGCCGTTCACGCAACTGCTGCTCGACGGGGCGACCTTGTTGCGGTCGCAAATTCACTGGCTGGCAGCGGTCGTAGCAGTCGTAGGGTTCGGCCTGTTTCAGCTCAGTCGGACCGAATCGGCTCGACGATATTTCGATCACTTGGTGCTGCATGCGCCGTTGTTGCGCGAGGCAACGCGGTCGTTGCTCACCGGTCGGAGCTTCCGACTGTTGGGGACGTTGATCGAGAGTGGTGTGCCATTGTTGAGCGCACTCCGTTTGTGTCGGAGTGCCGTCAAGAATCGACTCTTTCTGGAGTTGTTCGACAACTTGGACCGGGAAGTGACGAACGGGCGAGGCATGAGTACCGAGGTCTCACGATCGGAGTTCGTTCCACCGGGAGCGGCTCAAATGGTGGCGACTGCGGAGCGAACGGGGCGGCTCGGCAACGTGCTGCAACTGATCGGATCGCACTACGAAGAAGAGGGCGAACAACTCATCAAGTCGGCGATGAAAGTGGTCGAACCGGCGGTGATCGTCGTGATGGGCGTGGTCGTCGGTGGCGTCGTGATGAGTGTCATGCTGCCGCTGCTGGATGTCACCACGGGCGCGCATTAGCGGAAGTAACCCGCAGCGTGAGTTTAGAAGTTGCGCTATTTGAGGATTGAAGTTGTTTTCGCCCCAACGGGGCCTCGGAGACCAGCCCAGGGCTAGCGAACACCGTGAGCGCCGCCCTGGGAAACCGAACACCAGATCGTTGTGCCCTGAAGGGGCACGGGAAATAT
>JAYTXB010001103.1:0-12623 GCA_043743205.1 Schlesneria sp. | reverse complement strand
AGCAACGTGTCCTTCCCCGATCCCTTCACGATCACACGGTCCACCGTCCCGCGATACGTGATCCCCGTGAACCGAATGCTGAACGAACGTCCCTGCACGTTGGTGCTATCAAACATGTCTCCCAGTGAACCCGAGAGGAGGTTCGCGGGGATCGTCTGCGGGATCGAGTACGACAGTGCGGCGAGGGCATCGTTGCCCAGTCGAATGCCCAACGCCTGCGGCATCTCGACCGCTGGAACGAACGGGATATTGATTGCGGCAACGGGTGACACATTGACCGGACTCAGTTCGGTCGGCTTCTTACCTGGCGCGAGCATCCACGCGATCACCGCATCATTGCCATAGACCGCCGCGTTGATGTCGTGCATTCCGGCAGGCAGCTCGGTGTATGAGACGGTTCCTCCCGCCGCCTTGAGCGCATCGGTCAGCTTCCGACTGTCCTCGGCCTTGATGAGCGGATCCTTCGCGCCGTGGAAGGCCCATACAGGAACATCCTTCAGCGCCGCGATCTTCTCAATCTCGCCACCGCCCGAGAGCGGGACGACGCACGACCAGCGCGCTGGCTCCGCAGCGGCGAGACTCCACGCGCCATAGCCTCCCATCGACCAACCGGTCAGGGCGATCTGGCGTTCATCAATCCGGAACTGCTTCGTGGCGTGATCGAGAATTGCCAGCGCACGGCGTCCATCGGCCGAGCTACTCTGCCACGATTCGAGAATCCGGCCGTCAGTCGTTTCGCACTGAGGAAACACAACCACGAACGGAAACGTCTTGGCACGCGCTTGCACGAACGGAGCTAGCCCCACAGTCAGCGGCAGCCGGTTCTCGCGACCCCGTTCACCCGCTCCATGCAGAAACAGAATCCCTGGCGAAGGCTTGTCCGCCCGCTGCCCAGCCGGAAGGAAGACGACGTACTTGTGTTCGCCCGTCTCATCGCGAAAGACCTGATCGACAAACCGACCGGTCGCTTCGGATTGAGCCGTCGCGTGACGCGCTGACAGCGCTAGCATCACTCCTGCGACGAACGCGATCCAACCGCGAGTGATTTGGTTCATACCACTGCTCTGTTCTGACGGACATCTCATGCTGAGAACCCTGTTTGTGGTGAGTAAGGCGTGCGGCAGGAATTTTCATACCGCGAAGTAGGATGGGCACTCTTGCCCGTCCGGGTTTCTATCTTCAAGTCGAGACGGGCAAGAGTGCCCATCCTACAGGGTCATTTCTTCTTGTCGCTCGCCTCAGAGCGGAGCGAGGGCCTCGCCCATTGCTTTTGGATGAGGGTCGTCATGGCGGCTCATCATCCGTGCCCCAGCTCTGCCATCCGTGCGAGATCAAGGATTGGATTGGATCGCACGGATGGCAGGGCCGGGGCACAGATGAAAATTTTGACGAGTTGGCCACGACGCGAAGAAGCTCTTCGCGGGCGCATATTTGATCCCACGCGGGCGACTGTCAACCAGCTTGCCCGTCGAGGCCTCCGGTATCGCTGCGGTTACCAGTTCGTTGAAAAGGGGGATCTGCAGTAACCCGAAGCGTGAGCGAGGGAGGCGTTTCTCGAAGATTTTGCAATACCACCGTCCATCGCTCACGCTTCGGGTTACTTTTTCAACGGGTTGTTACGGCGAGATCGTCACGCCGTAACAACCCGTTTTTGTCGTTCGCTGCGGCTTCGACACGTCACTCCAGCCGGATACACTTCGTCGCCAAACCTGCTGGCCGAACCCCGCCCCGTTCATTCGTGATCCCCACCTCATCTCACCAGAGCCGCTTGCCATGACGATCAGTTCTCTGCCGCTCAGCTATTGCACCAACGTTCATCCGGGACGAACGATCGCCGAAGTCGAAGAGGGTCTCGACCGCTTCACGTTGCCGATCAAGGCCAACTACGGCAGCGAACTGGCCGCCGGACTGTGGCTCGCAGCGCCGGTCATTCGTGAATTGGAAGAATCGCCGGACGGTGTGAAACGGTTTGCCGACGGACTGCACTCGCGCGGGCTGACCTGTTACACGCTGAACGCCTTCCCCTACGGAGACTTTCATTCGGCGCGCGTCAAAGAGAACGTCTATCTCCCCGACTGGTCGCAGCCGAACCGACTCGACTACACGCTCGCCTGTGCCCGCGTCTTGGCAGCGCTGCTCCCGGCAGGCGTGGACGGCAGCATCTCGACCGTGCCGCTCGGCTTCAAATTGCTCGAGCATCCCGCCGACTTCGCGGATCGTTGCGCGGACCAACTGATTGAATTGGCTCGCGGATTGAGTCGCCTCCACCACGAGACCGGCCGGCTGATCCGCCTCGCGATCGAACCTGAACCGCTGTGCGTGATCGAGACCACCCCTGAAACGCTCGCATTCTTCGAGCGGCTGCGCACGCGCGCAGCGGATCTCCGCGCACTCGATGTCGTGCGCGAACATCTCGGGGTCTGCTACGACATCTGCCATCAAGCTGTCGAGTTTGAAGACGTTCCCGCCTCGATCCGATCCCTCGCCGCCGCCGACATCCGCATCAACAAAGTTCACATCACGTGTGCGATCGAAGTGAAATTCGAGGCCGATGCCAGCGTAGGGTGGGTCGAGTCTTCGGGGCCCACCACTCCCCGTCACGGCAATGCGGTGGGCCTCGAAGACTCGACCCACCCTACAGTTTCAAGAATCGAGGCGATGGCGGCACTGGCCCGCTACGTCGAACCCCGTTACCTGCATCAAACCTTCGCGAGGACAACGACCGGCCAAATCGTGAAGCAAGTCGATCTCAACGAGCAGCTCACCTCAACGCCCTCCCCCGAGTTCCGCGACGCCCCGATGTGGCGAGTCCACTTCCACGTCCCCGTCGATGCCGAACACCTCGGCCCGCTCGGCACCACGCGCGGTGAGTTGAAGCAGGCCCTCGCCACAATCCCCGAACTCAACTACGCCCCGCACCTCGAAGTCGAAACCTACACTTGGGAAGTCCTCCCCGGCGGTGGAACACCCAACATCGTCGAGGGCTTCTCGCGTGAGTTGCTCGCGACAAAGAGGCTGCTCTGGGGTTGATTGCAAACTTTGGCAAAGGCAATTTTTCGGCTCCATGCAGTCTTCACGAGAAAGCAACAACTGTCCATCGTGTCCGAGCGGCCAAGGCTGGGGCCGCTCTCAATATTTGTTTCTGAGGAGCGGACGCCGTAGGCTCCGCACACGGTGCTAGGGCACCGCTCCGGCGGCCTAGCATGGGAGATTTGGGGAGATAGGCCCGCCAGTTGATCCGGAGTGATCGGTGGATGTGCAGAGGACGACATCACCGATCTGTCGCTCACTTCACGCGACGCGCGAAGACCATTTCGACAACATCATCCCACCAGCGCGTGAACGGTTACAAACGGTATTGCGGTTAATCAACCTCTATACAATCACCCAGAAACGTCGGATGAGCCCGACTAGCACTGCTCAACGGACTTCCAAAGTACCCTTCGCAACCACTTTCTTAACGCTACTGTTCGGAGCGTAAAGCATCGACACTTCTACCTCGTATTTACCGGGAGCTTTTGGCGCAGGAATATCAACGCGGTAATCTGACTCCCCGTCGTTCAGATGCCGCGACAACCCGATTCCACTTGCGGCTGCCACTCGTGAAATCCGTTCTACAGGCAGTCCACTCTTATCGACGCCGACTTTCACCGATCGTAGCTGAAAGCATTCGATCAAGATCATCGTCTGGGCCTGCACCGGAGGTCGGATGTACAACTTCCCTTCATAAGAAACAATCTGCGAAGGGCTAGCTTGAATGACACTAGTTAACACGGGCGTCTTTGCAGGGAGCTTCGAGAAGTCTGTTCGCGGTATTGTTTCTATGATCGCAGTGGACGGGCGAGGCGAGAGCGGTGTCGTGAATGTCGGACCTTTGGAGTATTCAACTCGCTTTGTGTTGTAACCCTTTGACGGCACAGGGAAGGTCGGCGAAGATTCCCCGCACCCCGATGACGCAACTGAAACAATAAGAATCAGTGCGGAGTAACATCGAGGGCAGATCAGAACCGCTTTAACATGCGTCATGGCACCTCACATGGTCAAAGTGACTCGACTTCGCGACACCCGCTTGCTGCGATACTGTTCGTTAATCCATCCTAATCGGAACGATACAGCCAGCACACTGAGAGCCTCTCGGTGTGCTGGCTGTGAACGAGACTAGGGCTACAGCCGCCCCGTTTGTCGGCATCGCCTCCGCATCTCCACTCGACGAAGCAAACAGTAACATAGACCTTTGACGGACTGACCGCGCAGTCTTGCCCGGCACTTCAAAGTTGCCGAAGATTTTAAATCGCGATTGCTTGTCAGTGGATTTGTATGCGGAAGCTTTGCGAACGGCTGAAACGCCATTGAATCAGGAGTCGTGAAATCAGTAAGGAGCGACCCAGTGTGGGGCTGAAATGTCACCAGGAACCGCTCCAGTCGGAAAAAGATCGACGAGATGATCTGGTGTAATTACAGGGAATGGGAAGCCGAACAAATTCTGCCAAACAATCGGCGACGGCTGAAATCCTGCTCCATTGGGATTTAATGATCCCGACCACACTATGTATTGATTTGGAAATCCCATCTGAGCCCCCATGTCGTAAGGCACATAAATACCAAGACCTAATCCTGGATCTGGAGCGAAACCAGCAACGGGATCATCCACCATTAATCGAAATGACCCCGCGAAGCCCGGAGCCAAAGTCCCACAGCCGTATATCACTTCATGCTTAGCAAAGGAACTGTACGGAGTCGGTACCATCACTTTCGTGATTGTCTGCGCCTGACAGAACTGCGGTGACACGGCCGCGCAAATCCCCACAACACAGAAAACACCTAGGCTTCTCAACATGGCTATCCCTTTCGTTATGGCATCGTGCCCAAGTTGGAATTGACGCGAGATCCCATCTTGCGCCAGACTTCACGATCGATGGCATTCGGCGTGAATGCAACATGCCCATCGCCAAATAAGGTGTTCACACCTAATTGGTGCAAGCTTGATGCCGTTGCAGCGCCGAGATGTTCGTTTCCGTTGACGCAGGAAGGGCGGTTGGGCGTCAGGATGTGGTTATACATGCCAATTCCGTTGACTCCATTCCACCACGGAGATCCGCGGTGTGAAAGACCCTGCCAACCATAGTCCGCTGGAGAGGGAGGAATTGAGTCACAGACATCGGCAAACGCGTCGAGTTGATCTGGGCCTTGCATTGGTTCTGCGAGTTCCCAGTTCACTCGCATTCGCTCTTTCACCGTTCCCACGGATGAATGAAGTATTTCAGACATCGCTACGGTATTGCTCAGTCCATTCACAACATCAGCGGCTCGTACTGGACCTCCGAGATACGGTGGCATATTGCGTCCAAGGTTGAACATTCCGTTGAACCCGTATTTTTGGCCCCCTGACCCGAAGCAGGCTGCATAGCTTGTCGCAGCATAAGAGTCGGCACCGAAAGACCTGGCTGGCTCTGGATCAGTTGGACACAAGTACAGCGGGATGATCACTTCACGAATCGGAATCCAACGAGCGTACGGGTTGCGGCGATCAAGCGCAGGGATTGAGTTGTAAACAGTAGCTTGGTCGATGTACGGCAGTATTTGATATTTGTGAACCAGACCGTGTGGATACATTCCGTAATCAGACTCGTAATTCGTAATTGCCAAACCGAGCTGCTTGAGATGTGAGGCACATTGCAATCGACGTGCAGATTCACGCGACCACTGTACGGCGGGAAGTGTGATTGCGATTAAGAGGCCGACAATTCCGATGGCGACCAACACTTCAATCAGCGATATGCCACGTCTTGACATAGTTGGGAGTCCGACTGCTATCGATTAATTCAGAAGTTCGTAGCGATATGGTTCACGACACTCTACCCCCCCCCCCCGAATGTGCAAGCGTGCGCAATCACTAAAAAAAATAAAACAAATGGCTCATCTGATTGATGCATGCTGAGAGTGACGTAGGGTGAGCTGTACCCCTGTCTTTTACACACAAGTCGGGAGTTCCGTAGTTCCGTAGGGTGTGTGGAGTCCTCGGAACACACCATTGCTGACTATCGAGTTGGTGTGTTCCGAAGACTCCACACACCCTACGCCTTGTCACGCGATGATCTGTTGGATCGGCGAGCCGAAGTCGATTTCCAGACGCTTGTGGCCGGGGATTTCGAGGCGTTTGTGGTCGAGGCCGAGTTGGTGCAGGACTGTGGCGTGGATGTCGGTCACGTAGTGGCGGTGCTCGACGGCGTGGAAGCCGAGCTCGTCGGTGGAGCCATGCACCGTGCCTCCCTTGATGCCGCCTCCCGCCAGCCAGACCGAGAAGCCATATGGATGATGGTCTCGGCCGTCGGACTTCTCGGCACCGGGGGTTCGTCCGAATTCGGTGGCGAAGACGACGAGCGTCTCATCGAGCAGCCCGCGCTGTTTGAGATCCTTGAGCAACCCGGCGATCGGCTTGTCGACCGCCTTGCTGCGAGTCGTGTGGTTCTCCTTCAATTTGGCATGAGCATCCCAGCCGTCGTCGTAGATTTGGACGAACCGCACGCCCCGCTCGACCAGTCGCCGCGCGGTGAGGCTCATCCGGCCGACCGACTGCGTGGCGGGGTCGTTCAGGCCGTAGAGGTCTTGCGTCGCCTGAGTCTCATCGGACAGCCGGACGACCTCGGGGACCGACATCTGCATCCGGAAGGCCAGTTCGTAGGACTTGATCCGCGCCCGCATCGCCTGATCGTCGGGATACTCGACCCCCGCGAGGCCGTTCAGTTCGTTGAGCAGATCGAGCTGCGCCCGCCGCTCGGCCACCGTCACGTTATTGCCGGGCGTTCCGAACGAGAGCGGGTTGTTCGGGTCGATGGCCATCGTCACGGCGGAATGTTCAGGACCGAGATAGCTGCCATCGTGAGCACCCACGCCGCCGCAGCAGTCTCCGGGTCCGCCCCCCATCACGACGAACTGCGGCAGGTTGTCGTTGAGCGATCCCAGCCCGTAATGAACCCACGCCCCGATCGACGGATGGAAGCCGTCAAAAATGTGGCGGCCGGTGTGAAACTGAAGCTGAGCCGCGTGGTCGTTGTCGGTCGTCCACATCGACCTCACAACGGAGATGTCGTCGATGCACGAGCCGACGTGCGGCCACCAGTCGCTCACCTCGATCCCGCTCTCGCCGCGCTTCTGGAATCCGATCTGCAACGGGTACAGCGTCCCCATCAACTCGCGCGGCGTCCCGGCAAAGTCGCGGACGTTCTTCCGATAAAACGGCGAGCCCACCACCGCCGCCTCATACGGCGACTCCTTGATCGTCTTCCCCGCATGCTTGGTCACTTCGGGTTTGGGATCAAAGCTCTCCAGATGACTGGTCCCGCCCAGCATGAAGTACCAGATCACGCTTTTTGCTCGTGGCGCGAACGTCGGTTGCCCCGTGAGCAGACTCGCCGCCGCCGGAGCGTCCTCACTGGCGATGCCATCCCGCGCGAGCATCGACCCCAGCGCGAGGCCGGTAAATCCCATGCCGATGTCGGACAAAAAAGCTCGGCGATGAATGCGGCCGCAGGGAGTCATTGGATTGTCCATCAGTGTGATCTGTGTGGTTGAGGCTTTAAGACGATCGACAGTATCGTCAATTCAGTCGCCAGTGTTTGTACTCATTGAGGTTCCGGGATCGAGATCCTTCCACCAACCGGCATCGAGAACATTCAGCCAGTGTTCGCCGTTGTCCCACGATCTTGCGGCAGACTCGCGGGCAAGAAACAGCAGACAGCGGGCGATGCACCGACGCTGCCGAGCATCCAACAACGAGAGCTGCGTTTCCCGGTAGCTCTTCAATTCAGGCGGTGCCTCGCCGAGGCGTGAGTCCAACAGACAGTCTTCACATTCCTCATCACGAACATATCGAACGAGAACAGGTGCAAGGTAGTAACGAAAGCCGATCGGATCGAGGAACGAGAAACCACCGGTTCCCAGCGTACAACGCCAACTCGGGTCATCAACCAGTTGCGACCAGTGTGCCTCTTTGTCGCTGGCCCGGGCCTCAGCACATTCCTCCTCATCGCCGTAGTCGTCGAGCACAACCGATTCACTCCACGAGACACCTCCTTCTCGCGAGACATCACCGAATGCGTCGTATATCTCTTTGAGGACCGACTGGCGCAGGACTTCCAACTCGTGTGCGGTCAGGTTCGGAATCGCCGCACTGACTACGTCCTCCAAGGTCTTCAGATCGTTCTCCAAAAGTTCACGCTCAGCGGCGTCGGTGATCATCGCCGCTTGCTGCCGAGCCAGTTCCAAGCCCTGCCGACCATGCTCTTGGTCGCCGGAAAGCAACGCCGCCCGGGCGAGAGCTTCATACGCGTTGCCCAAGTAAAAGGGGCCTTCCTTCTCGCTGTAGGTCAAACACAGCCGACCATACAGCCGCGCATGATGAGCATCATCGACCAACGCGTACACGCGGGAGAGTTGCCAGTAGCCGATCGACAGGCTGCGCGAGGTGCAGTCGGTCCGCTGCTGCCAGTGGTACAGCGAGGCATGGGCCATCGAGACCATCGTCCGGTCTTCGTCCGGCGAACGGTCGGGCTTGTCGATCAACTCCCACACGCCGTTGAAGCACGCGGCAGAGAAGTGACGATGGCCGGCGGCGAGGTCGAATTCGGAGGTTGTCATCGTGCGCTTGCTTTCACAACTCAAACTTCCGTCAAAGAGCCTGCGTCTGGCTTGGAATCAGGCCGCAGGCCAAGGTAGCCCTGTCGCTCCGCGACAGGAAGCGCGAAGCGGAGTGGCCGTCATGTCGCCGGGCGGTTGATCGGAATCATGGGCGTGCTCTTCATCGCGCCTCCTGTCGCGGAGCGACAGGGCTACCTTGAAGAGAAAGTGTCGGGGTCAGGCGTCGATGTCAAAACTCAGGGGCTTCCTCGAAGCGAGAAACGCCCCTGCCATTTGAATGTCACGGGGTGCCGGTGCAGGACTTGCTGCACGGCTTTTCCCTGTTTCAAAGCAGGAAGACTCGACCACACCCCACAAATCCCGCAACGACAAACTGGACGGAGCAGTGTGACTTGCTGGCGGGCGTTACTTGCTGGAGGACTCGGCCAGAATTTGCTGGGCTTCAGCGGGACTGATCTCTCGGAGGAAGATGTTGCGCCAGCGAATCTCACCGCCGTGCGTTTGCAGCATGATCGGGCCTTTGGCGGGGATTGGTTGAGTGCGATCGGCGTAGTTTTCCATCACGGCTCCCTCGACGACGAGCTTGTCGTTCAGCCAGACCCAGGTGCGTGAGCCGACTTGGCGGATGCGGAAGGCGTTCCATTCTCCGAATGGCTTGTCGGCCACCACGAGCGGGTCGCGGCCGGGCGACTTGGGCGTGTTGTTGAACAAGCCACCGGAACCTTTGTTCGGATTGCGGTCAGGATTGCTGGGGAGGCTCGGCTGATTGATGTCCCAAATCTGCACCTGCGGCAACCCACGCAGATAGATCCCACTGTCGGCCTTGGGGACTGTCTTGTAGTCGATGAGCAACTCGATATCGCCGAAGTCCTCGTTCGTGGTCGCATACGGGCCGGTGCCGATGTTGAGCAGTTCTCCGCCGTCAACGCTCCAGTGTTGAGGGAACTCGTCACGCATCTGCTTCAAGCTGGCTTCGCGCTTCGGATCGTCGGCCTTGGGGACCGCGTGGGGGTTCATCCCGTACCACCCTTGCAGGTCTTTTCCGTTGAACAACACGCGAAAGCCTGCTGGAGGAACTGGCTCCGCAGCGCGCAACAGCGTGATCGAAGTGAATACCAGAACGACGGTCAGTCTCAGCGAAAGTTTCATGGATCGTTCCTTGAGTTTGAAAGGGGGCGTTGCCCACGCGGTTAAACGATGCCAATGTCTCCGGTTAGAGCCGCGAGAAGTCTCTCTCGGCAGTGGCCAGCGGGAGTCGATCACGGCGGCCAGTGGGCGTAATCGCGAAGGCGGCTCAACAATTGAGAGACCGTATCGTCGCGCAGGGCAGGAGCGAGGATTACGCTCCGTGTTGGTTGTCGTTCGATCTGGAGGTGGTTCCAACGCGCGAGGATGCGGCGGACGGAAGCGCGGCGAACGAACAATCCGCCGGGGGCATCGAGTAAGCGTTGCGCAACGTGGAGTTGGTTTGGGAGATCGAAGCCGGGCTGAGTGGCCAGAGTGACCGTGACCGCAGGAGGGTTGCCGCGCCGCCACCAGCCCGCGATCCGTGCGAACCAACTCACGGCACGAACGGGATCATCATGGCAAGGTTCGATGGCACCGTTGGGACGCGGGGCATGATCGGGCAGGAAGATCAATCCCTCGCTGGTCGCGATCAAGCGGCCGAGACTCGGCCAACCGCGACGCTCCAACCGTGCGGGACCAAGGTCCGCGAGTGGTTCGCCCAAGCGCGTGGCCAGCGTTTCGGCATCGGGATCGGGGGCATCAAAATCGACGATCACACCGCATTCGGTGCAACGATCCGCGTGAGGCTCCACCCACGTCAGGCAGTGAGAACACACGACGATGAGTGACAGGAGAAACCGTTCCTTGCCGGAGAACACACAGCCAATGTAGCCTCCCACCCGACCGAGCGACACTCGACACGAGGACTCCGCACTTGAGAAGAGTCCTTAGGATCGGTGCAGAAATAACTGTCGGGATTTGTAAGCGGGTGCCGTGAGCCCCCGGACTTCTAGGCGAAGAACCCGGGGCCTCACGGCACCCGGCTCACCTAGATCATCAAATTATTACCGCCAGTTGTTGATGCGCCGGTCCTAAAGGAACTGAAGTACGGTTGGGGACAGTCACCCATGGGCGTCTCCCACAGCGGGACGATGCCTTCTCGGCAAGGTAGCCCTGTCGCTCCGCGACAGGTAGCGGGATCGCAGAATGAGTGTTCGAGGCGAGTCGGACTCGCCCGTGATTCAACGTGAGATCTGCGACTCGCTTCCTGACGCGGAGCGACAGGGCTACCTTGCCGAACAGTCGTTCGGACTCGTCACGCTCTGGGACCACTCATTGACGACTGCACTCGAACGATGGCCGGAGACGGAGAGATGAATGGACAGTCTGACACGGATCGGCGATCGCTCCCAGAGAACCAGGCTCCGTCGGTGATGTCGCCGCTCGCTGCCCTTTGCGCCGTGTCGCCGCTCGCGCCGCCTCCCACCGTCGTCGTCGTTCATCCGCGTGAACGTCGGCGCAAATGCACCGTTCGCGCGATAAGGGAACGAAGCGGCTTCGCCTTCTGTAACTTTCCTCGAATGCCCTATGAGTTGACGGGCTACATCAGGCTCGGCATCGGCGGGCCGCTGTTGGGCGAGGGTGATGTCGAACGAGGACTACTCATTCTCGACGGCACTTGGCGTCACGTGCAGCCGATGGAAAAGATGTTCGCGAACGTTCCGCTCCGCAGCTTGCCGCCAATCATCACCGCCTACCCGAGAACATCCAAGGTAAGCGTCGATCCCGACGGCGGCCTGGCCACGATTGAAGCGATCTATGCGGCGTATCGTCTACTCGGGCGCGACACGACCGGATTGCTCGATCATTACCACTGGGCCGACGAGTTCGTCACGACGAACCAAGTGTTCTGGCCGAGTCTGTGAACGTGGTGGCCAAGCCCGTTGACACTTCGCCCGTCCAAAACTGAGACCCTTGAACGCAGCCACGTTTCACCAGAACGTGGATCTGTTCCGCTTTCGCCCCGCACTCTGGCAAGGTGCAACTACGTCTCACATCCGGCCGCGCGAGGGATCTAGGAATCTATACCTCGCGCGGCCCAAACTGAGTCGTTTAACCGCGTGGGCAACGCCCCCGCGCGGGAGTGACGTTCGAGCCTGTTTTTTCCATCGACTCGCGGGGCGTTGCCCGCGCGAGGGCTATCCGCAAGCGCGGACGACCTCGACCTACGGCGATGCCGCTTCAGGCACGGAACCGCCCTGCGTCGTCACTCTGGCTGGAGTACCGGTTGTTCAATCGGCTGGAGTGGCAGCAGTTGAGCCAATGCTGCGGTGGACCAAGCCGTTGCGGCGGTCGAGAGGAACTGATGTTTGCCGTGGGGGTCGCCGTTCTCGAAGAACGTTTGGACCGGCTTGACGTGAGTCTCGACCAGCCAAGAGCCGTCGGCGTGTTGTGTCTTCAAGAGGTAGTCTCGTGCGCGCAGCACAGCCGGTTCGGTTGCTGGCGTTTGGGATCGAATCAGGATGAAGAGCGTCTCGCCCGTCGAGTAGGCATCGCTGGGCCGATCACTCGTCTCGGACCAGCCGCCGTCATCGCGTTGAGCGGCGAAGATCGCGTCGCGCGTCGCTTCGATCGCAGCGGCATCTCCCCCGAGTTGGCTCAAGCCCCACAGTCGCCACACGCGGTCGTCTTGGGAAGCGAGCGGTGTCTCGGCGAGCCACTTGTCGGCGGTCACACGCGCGGCGGCGAGACGTGGCCGTTGCTCATCCGTCGCGTAGTGTTCCATCGTAATGAGCGCGAGAACCGTCGTGGCGACATCCGACCCTTGCAGCGGGGGACGACGACAAGAAGTCGGCCACGCACCATCTTTCAACTGGGGAGGTTTGGCAGAATCGCGGTCCTTCAACCGGACGACGCCTTGTAACTTGAGCAAGTATTCCACGGTCGCGGTCGTCACGTCATCAGCCGGATACCCGGCG
>JAYTXB010001102.1:0-10143 GCA_043743205.1 Schlesneria sp. | reverse complement strand
GATGTCCGTGCGGAAAACTACATCGGGACCAGTACCGCCAAGAGTTACGCCTCGACGGTTGCCATCGCCGATTCGACGCGCGGCGTCGATGAAGCGAAGACGATCTGGATGAACAACCCGCTGCGGTTTGCCAACGAAACGTTCTATCAGAGCAGCTATCACAGAGGCGAAAACGACACTGAGCATACGACGCTGTCGGTCGTGACCAACTCGGGCTGGATGATGCCGTATGTCAGTTGCATGTTGGTGGCGATCGGAATGCTGGCTCACTTCTTGATTCTGCTGGTTCGCTTCTTGACACGCGGTGATGGACCGGACCTTACGGCAGCCAAGTCAACCGGCGCAATGAGCCTCAAGGAAAAGCTCGGCATCAAGCCCGTCCAGTCTCCCCTCGTTGCGGCCGCTTCACTCACGGAATCCGCACCCGCTTCGCAATGGGCATCGGTGGCTGTGACCGCGACGCTCGTGTTGCTCGCAGCAGGCTACATCGGGTCAAAGGCGCGGTCACCTAAGTCGTCTCCGTTCGAGTTCGATCTCGCTGCGTTCGGTCGCATCCCTGTCGTGCAGGATGGCCGCGCGAAGCCGCTCGATACGGCCGCCCGTACCGCGCTGCTCGAAATCTCGGGGAAGACCGCCGTCACCCTCGGTAAGGGGAAAGAGGCGAAAAAGATTCCCGCCATTCAGTGGCTGCTCGACGTGATCGCTGAAAATGAGGCGGCCGAGAACTACGAAGTTTTCCGCATTGAGAACCTCGAAGTCCAAGAGACGGTCGGTGTGAAAAAACGCGAGGGGATGAGGTACTCGCGCAAGGAACTACGTGAGCAGCAGGCTGAGTTTCAGAAGCAGGTCGAGTTGGCTCGTAGCCAAGCCAAGAAGGACAAGCGGCAGCTCAGCATCTATCAGAGCAAAGTGTTGCAACTAAGCGACAAGCTCTCGACATTCGACAACATTCAGTTCGCGTTCGGGCTGCAACACCGCATCCGGGGTGAGACTCCCGAGGAAGTGATTCAGTCGTTTCAGATGGTCACGAAGTTCGACAAGATGGTCTCCGAGCAGGGGCAGCCGATCTTCGCCGTTGGTTCGACGGACAAGGACCAGCCATGGCGGACATTGGCCGGGGCGTGGTTGGAAAACGTGATGGCGACCATTCGCTTGAAGCAGGAGCCGAACCCGAACGTCACCGTGTGGGATGAACTCTTGAAGGCGTATTCAAAGAACGAGCCGAAGGAATTCAATCGGGTGGTCGAAGCGCATTTGGGGCGTCTCACCGCACAGCCGCCGCAGATGGTCGAGCCAGCTCGCATCCGGTTTGAAGCGTTCTTCAATCAGTTCCAGCCGTTCTCCATTGCCGTCGTGCTGTACGTCTTCGCGTTCGTGCTGTCGGCCTGCGGTTGGCTCGGCTGGACGCGCGACTTCAACCGCGCGGCCTTCTGGTTGCAGGTGCTGACGCTCGCGTTGCACACGTTCGCCCTGATCGGTCGCATCTACATTTCGGGCCGTCCGCCGGTGACAAATTTGTACTCGTCCGCCATCTTCATCGGCTGGGCCTGTGTGGTACTGGGACTGCTTCTCGAACTGATCTATCGGATCGGGATCGGCAGCCTGATCGCTTCGGTCGCCGGATACGCGACGTTGCTCATTGCCGACAGCCTCTCGGCCAGCGGCGACACGTTCACTGTGCTGCAAGCGGTCCTCGACACGCAGTTTTGGTTGGCGACGCACGTGACGTGCATCACGTTCGGATACGCCACGACGTATCTGGCCGGCCTGCTCGGTGTCATCTATGTGGTGCGCGGCGTCTTCACGTCGTCATTGTCGCGCGATGTTGGTCGCGATCTGAACCGGATGATCTACGGCACGCTCTGCTTCTCGATCTTCTTCAGCTTCGTGGGGACGGTTCTCGGTGGACTGTGGGCCGACGATTCGTGGGGCCGCTTCTGGGGTTGGGATCCGAAGGAGAACGGGGCACTCATCATCGTGCTGTGGAACGCATTGGCCTTGCACGCGCGTTGGGGCGGGATGGTGAAAGAACGCGGCTTGGCAGTCCTCGCCATCGCCGGAAACATCTTCGTCAGTTGGTCGTGGTGGGGCGTGAACCTGCTCGGTGCGGGCCTGCACGCTTACGCCGATGCCGACGGAACATCGACCATGCTGGCCAACCTGTTGCTGTTCGCCGTCAGCCAAGTGGCGTTGATCGGAGTCGGCTCCCTGCCGAAGTCGTACTGGCGCAGCTTCCGCCGTGAACAACCGTCCGCATGAGTCGCCTGCAGCACAAGTTAGGTTCACTTAGGAACCGGCTTCGCCTGTGATTGACTCAGCAGCGTCATAACTAGTGCCTGTTCCAGCTCTCCCGTCTTGAATCCGAACGGGCCACGGCCGCTCTTGAAGACAACCTGCCCGGCAATGTCGATGACGTACAGCCGCGCTGGCATGCCGCTGTAGGCATTGCCGGTGGAGTCGTCGATCTCATCGACGAGCAGCGGGATCGACGGCTTGAGCAACCGATGGCATTGCTGCGCAACATCGATTCGTTCGGCGGTGGTCTTGGGCTGCGCGACGGTCACGCCGACCTTGGCGTTCGACTCCATCTTCCAGCCGTCGGTCGGATGAGCCTCGCGCACGTAGACGCCCAGAAACACGGCGTCATCCTTGAACCGGCGATAGATGTCCTCGACGCCGGGATACATCGAGCGGAACGGTCCGCAGGTGAAGTTGCCAAACACCAGCACCACCGGTTTCGGACCGATCACTTCGGACAGACGCACCGTGCGCGAGCCGTCATGCGTCTTGAGCGCAAAGTCGGGAGCCGGGTCATTCACCGACGGGCCTTCCTGCAACGAGCCGACCTCACCGGCGAAGAGGCCCTTGAGCAGCATGTCGGGCGAGGGAGCATCACCAGGAAGGAAGTTGGAGGACAACCCGGCGAGCCACGCTTCACGCATCTCTTCCGAGTTCACTTCGTCGCGACCCTGAGCCACTGCATCGAAGAAGGCCAGCCATTCCTCGCGCGCCAGCTTGCCGTCGCCGTTGGGGTCCATGCGGCGGAACAACCGATTGGCGACGTAGGCGTGCTGCACCCACGGATTGCGATCGGACCAATCGAGATCCTCGCCGGTGATCTGGCCATCGCGATTGCGATCGAGACGGGCGAACCATGCTGGCTCGCCCGGAAACGTGTCGGCAGCGATCCCATCGGCGGGAGTCACTCCGCACCGTTCGGCCAGCCACGCGAACGAGTAGCGCGACTGAGCCGGTCCGAACCAACCCTGTCCAGGTCCCATCGAGCCACCGCGCGCGATGGTCAGATACATTCGCATCGCTTCGGGCAGCGTCCGGCCGGCGAAGGCCCGCTCGATCTCCTCGACGGGAACATTCACCAACTCGGGGCCGACTGTGAACGGCGGCGGCCCGTTGAGCGGGTTCAATGCCGTCGCCGGTTGTGACTCGTCAGCTCGAAGAACGGAAGGCATCAGGGCGATCACCATGACGAAACACCTTGAAAGAACGGACAGACTGGTTTTCATGCGAATCTCCAACAAACGCGGTTTTCATGTTGATCGTGCCGCTTACTCGCTCATTTGGGCTGCCGTCGCTCATTGGTGTTCGCCTTCCGGTCCCCTCGCCCCCGTCTTCGGGGGAGAGGGTTAGGGTGAGGGGGCTTTTCTTTCAGGAAGACCACCTTGAAAAATGAGAACTGCAACTTGATGAAGAGGTGCCTTCCAATTTGCACTTCGCAATTGCCCCTTGCCTGAGCATGCCCCCTCCCCCTAGCCCTCTCCCCCCGCAGACGGGAGGGAGAGGGGACAAGAACGCGACCACCCATCGGCGACTTAGGGGAGCGGCAAGAAATAACGTACCCGCCCGTAGGATGGACGCCTCGTCCGTCCGGCTAGGTTCGGACGGACGAGGCGTCCATCCTACGGGGAGAATTTCACTTGCCGCTCGCCTCACTCACCCGCCCCCCACGCCACTCGCCTTGTTGTAGTCTTCCTTGCGGAAGACCAGCAGCGGATCCTTGCCGAGCACGAGGTACGTTACCTCCTGTTCCTCCTGATCATCGGCCAGCTTCATTTTCACGACGAACGTCTTCGGTCCCTCGGACGGCTCCTCACGCAGAATTTCAAACCGTTCAAGCTTCTTGCCTGCCTGCCAGCGCGCGTCAAACGTATCGACCGGAACTTGAAAGCCCTTCACGGTGCCGTGAGCCGCGCCCGACTTCCACGCTTTGAGAACCGCGTCCAGTGCGCCGCGCGCCGTGCTTTGCGAAGGGATGTATTTTCGATCGCTCGTCCCACAGCCCATGGCCAGCAAGAACAGAGTGAGGGACGCGACGCGAATGAGGCGATGAGGCGCGGACGGCATGAGGGATTGCTCTTTCAGAGAGATAGTGTATGGCACTGGACCGTTAAGCGAGCGGCAGGAAGTGTCGTACCGCGATGGAGGATGGGCACTCTTGCCCATCCTACAAGTTCAACTCTTCCTCCCTCTCGCCTTCGGCTGTCGTATCGCCTGCTGTCCGGCGATGCAATCGCAGCCAGCGACGACGGCGCACGTGATAGAACAGGACGGGAAGCAGCAGATCGATGACTTCGTCGGCGATCAGGATGCCTCCCAAAACCGGAGCGGCCATCGGGCGGATGACCTCGGCCCCGACGCCAGTACTCCACAGCATCGGGGACAAGCCGAGAATCGTCGTCGCTTCGGTCAACAACTTGGGTCGCAGGCGATGCACGGCACCATTCAGCACCGCCTGCTTGAGTTCCGGTAGCGTGAGACGTTCCAAGCCGCCCGCCCGTTCGACCGCCTCGCGCAGATAGACCAGCATCACGATGCCGGTCGCAGCCGCCATCCCGAAACAGGCGATGTACCCGACTCCCACCGCGATCGAAAACTTGTATCCGAGCAACCACTGACACAGGACACCGCCGGCCAGCGCGCCCGGAGCTGACAGCAGCATCAGACCCGCGTCGGCCCAGTCGCGATACGTGACGAACAGGATCGCCAGGATGATGAGCAGCACGCAGGGCATGAGAATCAGCAGCGTGCGGCGAGTCCGAGCGGCATGTTCGTACTGGCCCGTCCATTCGACGAACACGCCTGGTGGCAGGGTGACTCGCCTCGCCACGATGCGCCGGGCATCGGCCACGACATCGAAGGGGCTGCGGTCGCGCACGTTCAGCCGCACGTAGTTCCTCAGCCAGCCGTTCTCGCTCTTGATGGTGGCCGGTCCCTCGATCACGCTCACCTGCGCGACCGCTTCGAGTGGAACGGTGTTCAAGGTCGAACCCGTTCCGGCGCGAGCGTCATCCCCGACGTTCAAGTTCAGCGGTGGACGGCAGGGGATCGGCAGGCGACGCAACGATTCTTCGTCTTCCTCGACCGACTGCTGTGCGATGCGCAGCCGGACCGCCGTTCGTTCGCGACCGTCGAGCGACTGCGAGACGACGCGGCCCGACAGCGCCGCTTCGAGCACCGCCTGCAAGTCGCTCAGACTGACTCCCAATTCGGCGGCGCGTTGCGGATCGGGAACGATTTGAATCACGCCCTTGCCGCGAATCGGATCGGCGACGACATCGGCGGCTCCCGGCACTTCCTTGAGGACCGCCGCGATCTGTTCCGACGCGGCGACAACATCCTCCAACCGCCGACCGAGCACGCGCACGCCGACCTCGGTATTGACGCCCGTCGCCAGCATGTCCACGCGGTTCTGAATCGGTCGCGTCCAGACGTTGGTCCAGCCGGGCATTTGCAGGGCGCGATCCATCTCACCCCCGAAGCCCGCCAGGCTGTCCGAGTCATGCGGCCACAACAGCAGTGAGCGTGAGAACTCGTCCGTGGATTGTCGGACCAGCGCATCGAAGCGCGGATGCGGGTCGATCAGCGGCAACTTGGACAGCGCCGGCAGTCCGTGATGAGCCGCCTCATCGTGCGGCTTGGGCGGCGTCGATCGGACGCGACGAATCTGCTCCTGCATCGCAGCCAGGTCCGCATCGAGTATCGGCTGTCGCGCAAAGCATTCGTCGCTGACGAGCCTCAACCACGCTGGCGCGGCGCGGCGATGGAGTTCGCGGTTCAGATCGGCCGTGTGTGCCAACCAACGGCGGCGGTATTCCTGCTTCACGCCGTTGAGCGATCGCGCTTCCAGCGTACTCCGTTCGAGGCCGAACACCTCACTCAGCGAGCCGATGAACTCGGCAGCCGCACCGGGTGAGGAACTTCTGATTGGACGGGGCACAGTCTGACGTTTAGCCGCCTCGCCATCGGCGTGCGCGACGATCAACGCGGGATCTCCATCCGCTCCCACGCCGATGGCGTTGGGGCTAAACGTGACAGACGAAAGTTGCTGGCGTTCCAGTCCCTCCAGAATCCGGGGCCACAGCGCGGCGAGGGCCTCTTCGTTCGGAGACAGCGCCAGTTCACGAATCGCTGCGGCGGGGAGCGATTGCGAGACTGCGGCAACATCTGTGGGAGTCAACGCGCGCACAAGTTGTCCCGCTCCGAACAGCTCTCGTCCGGCTTGCTCCACGACGACGCGGTTCAGGTCGTGTTGCAGTTGCGTCTGAAAGGCTTGAGTCAGTTGCCAAACCGTTTCACGCTGCACCGCCTCGAAGCGGAACAGCGCCGCCTCGACGATCTCGTGCTGCCGGTCCTGCGGCACGGCGTCGATGAGGCGTGCGTCCGCGAGCTGGTTCAGAAACCGAGCCGTCATGCGCTCGGCGTCGGCCGGCAACAGGCGACGCTTCGGCCACAGGTCGCGAGCACGGAACTCGATCATCGTTTCGATCATGTCGAGCGGAGCGGGATCGAACGGCGTGTCGGCTCGTCCCGCCTTGCCCGTCACCATCGAGACCTCGGGAAACCGGCACAGCACCATGTTGCGAGCCTTCAGGTCGTCACCCGACTGCGCGATCGAAGCGCGAGGAATCGTGATCGGCATGTCCATCACCATCCCCTCGTCCAGCGGCAGCCTCAGTTCGGTGCCGATCGGCCGCATGGTCTGCTCGGCGAACAGAGCGAGCACAATCAGTCCGACCACTCCCACGACGCGCGACCACCGCGAGGAGATCGTCCAGGCCACCAGCACCAGCGCACCAAACACGATGGACCGAAACACGAGCGGGCTGCCCAGCGGAGCCGCCGCCAGCACGAGTGTCATCGCCAGCAGCACGAGCAACGGCGCGGGGCGGTCCAGCAGCGAGGCGAGAACCGGCCGATAGACGCCGATCACACCGCGCACCAGCGCACTGTCGGTTTCGTCGCGCATGCGTCCTCGCACGAGCAGTGTGCAGAGCGCGGGAACCAGCGTCACGGCGAGGATCGCCACCGAGACCAGAGCCAGCGACTTCGTCCACGCCAGCGGGTGATACATCCGGCCATCGATGCCACCGAGGGCGAACACGGGCGCGAACGAAACCAGCATCACCAGGATCGAACAAAAGACCGGACGGCCCACTGTGCGACAGGCGTCAGCGACCGTGTCTCGCACGTCGCCGCGAACCGGTTCGTCGCCAAAGCGCTCTCGCAACCGGTGCATGACGTTCTCGGTCATCACGATCGACGAATCGACCAGCACACCGATCGAGATGACGATCCCGGCCAGTGACATGATGTTGGTCTGCACATCGACCCAGCCCGCCGCGCGCAGCAGGCTCATCCCCAGGAACGTCCCGAGTACGGAGAGCGGCAACGTCAGCGCAATGACCAGCCACGCGCGGAAGTGTCGCAGGACCAGCAACACGCAAACGGCGGCCACGAGCAGCGCTTCGATCAGCGTCCGCGAAACGGTCGCCACCGCTCCCGTGATGAGCGGCGTGCGGTCGTAGCACGGAACGACGCGCACGCCCGTGGGCAGGCCGGGGATCAACTCGCGCAGCCGGGCACGAACCGCGCGCGTGACTTCGAGCGGATTGTGGCCGTAGCGCAGATGCACGATCCCCGCGACCGTTTCGTTGCCGTCCTTCTCGAACATCCCGCGCCGTGTGGCCGGTCCGCGCGAGACCGTGGCCACATCGCCCAGACGCAGACTGTGACCGCTGGCGAGCGGGATGCGGCGCTGTTCCCATTCGTCCAGCGGGCCTCTCGACGCAGAGTCCGCAGTGACGGCAGACTCGGTCACGGCACCAAGTTGCACGACGAATTCGGCGTTCCCCTTGTGCAGGACGTGTCCCCCGACCGTCGTCGTTGTGCGTGCGAGTTCATCGCCGAGGTCTCTCACCGTCAGACCGTGCAGTGCCAGCCGTGTCGGATCGACCTGGATCAGCAACTCGGCGACGAAGCCCCCCACGCTGGCGACCTCGGCCACGCCCTCGACGGATCGGAGTTGAGGGGCGATGGTCCAGTCCTGCAGCGCTCGCAGTTGAGCCAGGTCGTAGCCCTCCCCCTCGATCGTGTACCAGAAGATCTGGCCGGTCGGAATGCCGTCGGCGGCCAGACGCGGGACGACTCCCTCAGGCAGATTGGACTCCAGCGAGGCCAGTCGTTCTTGAACGCGCCGCCGCGCGACCTCGAACGACACGCGATCGTCAAAAATGACGTGCAACATCGAGTAGCCCACGTCACTCGACCCGCGCACGACCCGCACTCCCGACAGTCCCTGAAGTTGCAGCGAGAGCGGATGAGTCACCTGCTCATCGACCTCCTGCGGCCCGTGACCCGGCCAGTTGGTGAAGACGATCACCTGATTCTCGGACAGGTCGGGCACGGCATCCATCGGCGTGCGAACGAGGGCCACAAACCCCGCAACAGCGCAGACTGCCGCCGCGAGAACCACGATGGCTCGGTGTCGAATCGAATGCTCGATCAGCCAGTCGATCATGAATGGGTCGCGCTTCGGAAGGAATTCAAAAAGAGGAATGGCAGAAAAATTGAGGGTAGAAAAATGAAGAGAATGGAGTGATGCGCACCTGCACAGGCTTTCATTTTTCCTGACTCTACCGGATTGCAGGTCTGACGCCCGGAGACGGAGTTTTCAGGCCCAACGGGCCGAGTTAGGCCAGCCCAGGGCCAGCGACCATCGGGAGCGCCGCCCTGGGTTCCAGTGACGTGGTTTCATCCAGCCCCAACGGGGCGGATTAGGGATTTGAACGCGTCCGGAATGTAATCCGCCCCGTTGGGGCTGGGTCGTTGACTCGATTCGTTTCCCTGGGCGGCGCTCCCGTTGGTCGCTGGCCCAGGGCTGGCATAACAGCGGCCCTTCAGGCCTGAAAACGAGAATCACACCTGCAATCCGGTAGGGTCAGCATTTTTCTACCCCCATTTTTCTACCCCCATTTTTTCTGCCATTCGCTTTCAGATCGAGACTCAATTCGCAGGCAACCGCGCCAGATATTTTTGCGGTTCCTGTTTCAATCGGGCTTCGCAGCCGACACAACAAATGAAGACCCTGCGTCCCGCCACGGTGACGGGAACCGGGCCGCCCATCGAGTTCAGCGGCAACTCGGTGACGGGACAGATTTTTTGGTGGTCGGCCAGCGTCTGGTCTGCGGGTGAGAGCGATGGCGTTGGCTTGGCCTTCGTGGGCGCGGCAGGTGGTGCGGCGGTGGGGATCGTCGCACTTCGGTTGGCCCCGAAGTAGCCAGCGGCCAGGCTGGGGTTGAGCCTCGTTTCGGCATCGATCAGAAATGCGCCGGCCGTGGCGACGCGCTGGCCGGACTTCAGTCCCTTGAGTAGGGGATAGAAGGCTCCGCAGCGCCGACCGACCTCAACCGCCACGCCGTCGAACTGACCGGGCATCGTCTCGACATAGACCAACCGTTCGCGACCGCGATCAATGACCGCCGACTCGGGGACCGACAGGATTCCCTCCGAGATCAGGTCCGCGTGATCCTCAGTCCACGCGACGTTCAGGGCGCGAACCGGAATCGCAACCGTGGCTGTGACGATGCAGCCTGCGGTCAGCGTGGCGGTGTCATCGAGCACGATTCGCAAACGCGGCACGAAGTTCGACGCGGCTAGTGAATCGTTGATTTCCACGATTCGAGCGGTCGCCGGAATCGTTGGCCCACGGGAACCGAGCGGCTTCACTTCCGCAGGGCGAGGTTCGGAGAACCCCGTCACGTCGGAGGGACCGAGGCTCACCTCGAAACCGAGCGACGAGGAGGGAGCGACTGGCGTCTCGGCGAGCGAAGGCTTTGCCATCGAGTC
>JAYTXB010001101.1:0-1401 GCA_043743205.1 Schlesneria sp. | reverse complement strand
ACAAACAAACCAACGCGCGGCATCGGGCAACCTCGACATGAAAGGGGGCGTTTGCGGTTCGGGAGTATAGTCGCCACGAGCAACGGCAGCGAACCGCCTCAGGTGGGACACTTCGCAAAAGTCAGGGTTGGGGACGGTGGCAACTGGGATTAGAATCTCGCCGAGTTCGACCAGTCCTTCGCAGCGCGAGTGAGGAGTTACCGATGGCTTTTCGCAGAGACCCTGACGCGGGACGACAAGCGGTGACGTGGCTGGCGTCGGCGTTTGTCGTGATGGTGGGAGCCGCTTCGTGTGCGTTCATCATCTTGGGAGTGGTCGATCAACCGACGAGGCCACTCATGGTCTGGGGCAGCCTGTTTGGCGGGATCGTGCTGCTGTTGGTCGGGATGGCGGTGCCGCGTGATGCCAATCTCGCCAAGGGCTGGATGCGGTTCTGGCTCGCCTCGCGCGACAAGACTGATCCGAACAAGGTCTATCGCGTCGGCAAGAAGCGTCCGACGGCAGACGCACCGCTCGGCACGAATCAGCCGCCGACACTGGAGTCGATTCGCGCGGCGGCAGAAGAGGGTGCTAGTGTTCAATGGGTGCCTCACGGCCCACCGCCTGATCGAGACGCTCCTCGCCGGTGAGGCCACTGACCTAACCGCCCGTTGAAAACAGGGAATTTGCAGTAACCCGAAGCATGAGCGAGGGACTTGCTTCTCGGACGTTTCGCAACACCATCATTCCTCGCTCACGCTTCGGGTTACTTTTTGAACTGCCTGCTGAGCGGAATTGAAGTGAAGCCCCATCAAGGCTTCGGCGGGGCCTCAGCCGCGTATTCGATTTCGCAGCCGACCGGACGTGTCTCGCGAATCTCGGGCACCTTACCAGCGAGCAATGCGTCGAGTGCGGCGCGCGTGTAATGCGTCTCCACTTTGGCCGCATCGCGCCAATGATCGTCGAGCGTTCCCATGTAACAGACACGACGGTCAGCATTCAGGACGAAGACCTGCGGCGTAGTGGTCGCTCCGTAACTGCGGCCCGTCGCTTGCGAGGCATCATGCAGGTACAGGAACGAAAACTTCGCGTCCGCCGCCCGCTCCCGCATTTTGTCCAAGCCATCCGGCTTGGACGGACTCACACTCATGGCGATCAGTTCGACATCGCGTTCACGGTAATCGGCGGCAAGTTGCTTCAGCCGGGACTCGTAGGCGACGGACACCGGACAATGATTGGCAATGAAGACGAACACCACCAGTTTCGCCTTGCAGTCGGTCAAGCTATGCCGCTGACCATCGACGCCAACCATGTCCTTCCAAGCGGGAGCCGGATCACCCACGCTCAACACGCGATTGAACTTGCCACCGTGTGCGGAAGCCGTGACAGCCCAAGCGACCGTCACCAGCAACATCCGATGAA
>JAYTXB010001100.1:0-15895 GCA_043743205.1 Schlesneria sp. | reverse complement strand
CTTCGAGGCCCACCATTGCGGCAACGACTTACGGTGGGCCTCGAAGACTCGACCGCACCCTACAAACCCCGCAACTTCAAACTGGACGGAGCCGTGGGTGGGTACCGCTTTCGTCGATTCACGGTCATGTGACACATCTCCAATCTCGAAGTCAGCACATTCAATTGAGGCGGCGTTCATCGCGACTTTCGCTTCAGGGCTTTTTGCCGCCGGAATCGAGTCAACATATCTTTGTTGAATTTTCCATTGAAAAGGTGCTCGGTGAGCGCCACGACTCCCGCTTCCACACCCTTCACACGAAAGGTCTCAATGAGAGCTTCATGGACGAAGTGAACGTAGAGCAAATCATCGAGAGACTTGTTTCCCGCCGAATGGAAGTCTCGCATGCGGCAGATCACCGACTGCCAAATTGGAGTCACTTCCTGCAACTCGGCCGATTCCAGCAGATGGCGATGAAACTCGAAGCCCTGGTCGAGAATCGCCGCTCCATCCTGTTGCTCGCACGCGAATCGCAGCCGTGCCAAAATGGGATCGAAGCTTGCAAAGTCGTCTGACTTGAGACGCTCATACGCCAACCGCAGTGCATAGATTTCAATCTGAGCTCGTAACGGACTCAGCAATTCACAAACATGACTCTGGGGCACATCGGCAACGCGAACGCCGCAGTTCCGCTTGGCAACCAGCAATCCTTCCTGCACCAGTTCGTGCAGCACTTGGCGAATCGGGACGCGACTGACGCCGAACCGCTCGGCGAGCGATTCCTCTCGCATCGGCTCTCCCGGAGCAAGCCGCCCGCTCAACAGTTCACTTCGAAGTTGGGTGACAATTTGCTCACGCAGACCTCGCAGGACGGTTACGGCTCTCATGGGGTGAACTCTTGAAGTTGATTGAGGCTGTGCGAAGACCCTTCGGCGGATTGTGTTTTGCATACAAAACGAACGCCACCCTGATGAGCCAAAATCTCGGCCGAGGGAAGTCTTTCGGGCTTTATGTAAGCCGCCCGGTTGCCTGTATCGGGCAAAGGACAACGCGAACGCTCCCTCGGCTTCGGCGCGCGTCAACCCGGCCGCCGCCTCCAACAGACTCTGCCACGCGCGATCGGTCGGCAGGCCGTCCGGATGATCGGCGAGGACATCCTGCGCGATCCGACCGAGTTGCTCCTGCGTTGGCAGCGCATGGTCCACGATCACGAACGCCCGTTCGAGTTCAAGCGGGATCGCCACGATCGGTGACAGCACGACGACAAACGTCCGGCTCTGTTTTCCCGCGATCAGTTGCTCGAACAGCGTTTGAACAATCTCGGGGCTGCTGAGGAACCGGTGAAAGTTCGGAAGGACGAGCAGCGTGGTGTGCTCACTCCCTGCCGTGTCGCTTCCTGTTGAAGTCGGGGGCGGTGCCAATGTCGGGAGAGCCTTCAACACCGCGAGTGGATCGTTCACGTCCGGCGCAGCCACCTGAGCATTCGCCGGGAACCTCATGCCCCGCGCGATGTCCCACACGGCGAGCGTCCACTCGTGATGACGGGCGTACTCGACCAGTTCTCGTTCGGCTTCGGCGGGTTCGGCGGTCGTCACCCACAGGCCACTGAAGGCCGCGTTGATGTAGTCGTTGAGTTGAGTCACAAGACTCATGAGCGTGGCTCCTTTTTTTAGCGGTCAGAGCGGGCAAGCGGCCACACTCCGGAAACGAAAACGCCCCGCAGCGCGACGAGCGATACAGGGCGACTTGAGATTCAAGGTGCGAACAGGCAATCGCTATTACTGGCGAGCGGCCTGTGTGTTCGTGGCCAAGGTGTGGAACTCGCTGGTCAGTTGCTCTCGCGTGCGCACGCCTAGGGCGGCCTCCAGACTGCGTGTGGCGTCGCGACATTGCTCGCCTGTGAAGCCCTTGGTCTGGATAGTGGTCTCGCCCTTGGGCGACACGGTGACTTCGATGATCTTGGACATCAGGTCTCCTCCAGTTGGCGAATCTGCTTCTCAAGACGAGCAGCTCGTAGTTGGTGTTTTTCAAACGAATGGAACGCCCTCTTCAATTTGGCCAGCCAGCGTGCCAAACCCTGCTGCTCCTCATCGAGCCGCGCCCGCAACCGAGGCAACCGCAGTGAGGCGGCTGAGGGCGGGGGTGTCGCCGGGCGGATGACGTGGCGACGACGGACTGTGGTCATGTTGGTTCCTCACACACGAGAGAAAGCAGGTCACAACGGATGAGACCGCCTCACCCTGCCACGGCGATCCGCACACGAATCGAGCCGTCTTCGAGTTGCTGTTCAGTGACTGAGTGGCCCTGCCGCCGCGCTTCGAGGCGGGCCTTTTCCACGGTGTAAGCCTGCAAGAACTGATCGAGATGGGCCTGCTGGCCCCACCGTCCGCCATAGTTGTCGTACTTCACCTCGCCCGTGCTGGTGTCGCAAACAATTGGGAAGGTCCACTGCGGGAGTTGCACCGCCAACCCCGTGACCTCTGCGCTAAACAGCGTGACCGTCGCCTGCCGTGGCTCGTGCAACTTCAGTCTCCGACAGGCTGCTGCGACAGCCGTCGCGTCCTTCACCTGGGTCTTGATCTCAACGACGTGACTCATCTGTGGGTCTCCTTGGGATTCGTAGAACTAGGGATTGTGCCGCCGTGGCAGAGCACTCGAAGCCGGTTCGTTGTTCACGAACAGCGGGCCTCGGGAGACGTAACCCGTCTCAAGGAATGTGCCACCACACGGCCGAGTATTTAGATGGGCCAGAGCTTCACTGAACTCGGCGAACGGGGATTGCTCAGCGACTCAGTTGAAGGAGGGGTTGAGGTCTGTTTCTCACTCACTCACCATCGAGCTGCGTGGAAGCCAAGAATTAAGAGATCGCCGGACAGAATGTCCGGACTCACATGACCCTCTAAACTTTTAATCAGACTAGTGTGTCTCAATGGGGTTGCGAACTGCTGCATGTGCCGACCGGTACGTGCCCGGCCAGCCGTCTACTCGCACGGGTCTTGCCAGAAGTATTGGTTGAGGTATCTCGTCTTCGAGGACGCAAAATACCAGCGGCTTGTGGTCTTGAAGCATCGACACCAGATGGCCCGCACGATCGAGCGACATGACTCGCTCAAGGAACGTCTGCCAGCATCGGCGATCGGACGCCGGTTCGAGAGCCACTTCGTCCCACTCGCCATACAGCGAGTTGAACGCGATCCACTGATGGGTCAGTACCTGATCCACGTCTTTGATGGGATCGTACTTCTCGACGTGACTGAGCCAGCTACATGCTCGATGAAAGCGAATCGCTGTTGGATGGTCGCCTCGGATGACGGCCAGCCGATCTTTGTGAGGCTGCCATCGGCTTCGCAACGCATGCACGGTTGGGGGCGATTCTTGCATTATGCCTGCTCGTTATTGTGCAGTTGGACGAGGCTGTTCGGATGCATCAGGAATACGGGTTGCGAGCTTCAACCTCAACCGTTGAGGCGTTCGTTTCACCATGCACTCCAACGGTTGGCCTGCGCCGTGCAATTCATTCGCCGCTTCTTCCCGAGCGATGTTGAGCGACGTGTAATTGGTGCGTTCGTTGGGTTGTTTTCAAAGCGTGGCAAAACATTCCAAATCAAGAGGCCCCAAGCCCCGTTCGATCGCGACACGAGGGTCTTGCCCGGAGTGTTGAAATTTGTGGCGGGGTTGGACACGGTTTGTCCAAGCGCTGTGGTAGTGTTGGCCGCTTGCAAGAACGTGATCCGCCACCTTCCATGAGGCCATGATGGCTGAGATTTCGACACTGACCCGGCAGTGGGGACTGTTGCAGACATTGTCGGCTCGCCGACATGGGGCAACCGTTCGCGAGTTGTCTGACGAAATGGGAGTCGTGGATAAGACCATCCGTCGCGACTTGCAGCTTCTCGCCAAGACCGGCTTCCCGCTCACCGAGATCGTGGGAGAATACGGTCGCAAGTCGTGGAAGCTGGATGGTGGGCCGGGCGTCCCGACGTTGAAGTTCAATCTGACCGAAGTGCTGTCACTCTATCTGGCCCGGCGGTTCTTGGAGCCGATGGCGGGAACTCACGTCTGGACGGGTGCTCAATCGGCGTTCCGGAAGATCCGCGCCACGCTGAGCGACGGTGCGATCGAGTACCTCGACAAACTGGCCCGCGTGTTTCAGCAGACGCCACTCACGGCGGGCGATTACTCGAAACACGCTGACCTGATCGACCAACTGTTGATCGCGACCGAGGACCGCAAGATCGCGTGGATCGTTTATCACTCGGCCCGCGCCACCGAGCCGGTCTCGACCGAGGTCTATCCGCTCACACTCCTCTGGCATCGCGGCAGTCTGTACCTGCTGGCCCACGCCCGCGAAGACGACAAGGTCAAGACCTACAAACTCGACCGGATCAGTGCCGTCGATGTCACCAGCCTCGTGTTCAATCTGCCCGAGGACTTCGATCCGCGACAGTACCTCGCCTCATCGTTCGGCATCATGGCGGGGGACGGCTCGGTCACGAAGGTCCGTGTCCGCTTCGACGCCACCGTGGCGAGATACGTTACCGAAAAGAAGTGGCACGCCAGCCAGACCTTCACGCCACAGCGAGATGGCTCACTCCTCGCCGAGTTCCTACTCGGCGACCTGCGGGAACTCAAAGCCTGGCTCCTCAGCTTCGCCCAACACGCCGAAGTTCTGGAACCCGAGTCCTTCCGCACCGAGATCAGGGACACCATCCAAGCCATGCAGCAGGTCTACCAACCGGTCGCTCCCACAAACAAACCCCGACGCCCCCGAGGCTTGCCCCGATGATGATCCAAAGTAGCCCTCACGCTCCGCGTGAGGGAAGCCGAACAACCCACCGCGCTGATCGCGTGAATGACGTGAAATGGTCACGCCGCATCGTTCGCGCGCCCGGCTCTCATCACGCGGAGCGTGATGGCTACTTTGGCAACGACACGTTCTCCATCGACCAGCTGTTCTTTCACCGCCGCCGCCTTACTCCCCTCGCCCCGGTGGGCACCGCCGCTGCGGTGGTTTGGGGAGAGGGGCCGGGGGTGAGGGGTTCTTCGCCCCTCGACTTGAAGATCAGCAAGTTCCAGCCGGAATACGTGGGCCAGAGTCGCTTCTACTGCGCGGCACTCGACGAACAAGTGAGGCTCCCTCGCATGAAAACACTTCGCCTAGCTTGATGTTCAATGGCCGCAGCATTGAGATGCCACACCACGATTTATGTGTCCGACAGGAAGCAACATGTTCGATGACTTTTTCAAGCAGGCAACCGGACGCGATTGCTACCCTTATCAGCGTGCGTTCGCGGAAGACGGCGATTTGCCCGAATTGCTGAGCGTGCCCACTGGAGTTGGCAAGACCGCAACGGCCATCCTCGGCTGGCTGTACCGCCGCCGTGCGGCAGTACGAGATGTGCAATCAAAGACGCCACGACGACTCGTCTACTGCCTGCCGATGCGAACGCTCGTGGAACAGACGAGAGACTGCGCTCACACTTGGCTCGGGAACCTAGGGCTGACCGGCGAGGTTGCCGTTCATTTGCTGATGGGTGGTGCTGACGCGACCCAATGGGACGAGTATCCCGAGCGAGACGCGATCTTGATTGGCACACAAGACATGCTTTTATCGCGGGCACTCAATCGCGGTTACGGCATGTCTCGCTATCGCTGGCCGATGCACTTCGGATTGCTCAACAACGACTGCCTGTGGGTCATGGACGAGACGCAGCTCATGGGGGTTGGGCTGACGACGACGGCTCAGTTGCAGGGACTACGATCGAAGTTGGCGACGTATGGCGTGACGCATTCACTCTGGATGTCGGCGACGCTCGACGCGTCACCGATTCGCACGGTCGATCATCCAGAATCGGCAACGGGATTCTCACGTCTGACATTGACAGATGCCGACCGGAAACACGAGCCAGTCAAGAAGCGACTCAGCGCGACGAAGGGATTGGAGAAATCAACACTCGTATTGACCGCTGAGACCGAGAAGAAGGGCTATGCCAAGGAATTGGCGGCGGCGATCAGTGTCGCGCATCGACCGGGCACATTGACGTTGGTGGTGATGAATCGAGTCGCTCGTGCTCAGGATGTCTTTGCCAAGTTGCGGGAGCTAGCAAAGGCGAAGTCATCTGCTTTGGCGGCGGACCTCGCGCTGATTCACGCCCGCTTCCGGCCACACGACCGACGGCAGCACGAGCAGGCACTCTTCGCCGAGACCATGCCCGACGCTGGGCGAATCGTCGTCGCCACTCAAGCCATTGAAGCGGGTGTCGATGTTTCAGCGGCGACCATGTTTACGGAACTGGCTCCGTGGTCATCACTCGTGCAGAGATTCGGTCGCTGCAATCGCGGCGGTGAGTTCACGGACGCTCGTGTGATTTGGATCGACACGCAACCCAAGGACGAGAAGGACAAAGTCGCTCTGCCCTACGATGCAGCCGAGTTCGCCAAGAGTCGTCAATTCCTCGAAGGTTTGTCGGACGTTGGACCGGCAGCGCTCGAAGCGGTGAAGGACGAACGGCCCGCGCCGGTGGTTCACACGCTGCGACGAAAGGACTTGCTCGATTTGTGGGACACGACGCCGGACCTTGCGGGGAACGACCTCGACGTGTCGCGATTCATTCGCGAAGGCGATGACACAGACGTGCAATTCTGTTGGCGAGACTTCGCTGACAATCAGCCGCCGGAATCATTTCCGGCTGCGCAGCGGTCCGAATTGTGCTCGGTGGCCGTGTGGCGTGCTCGTGAATTCTTGGCAAAACTCAAGAAGAACAAACTGACCGCTCTGGTTTGGAAGCCGCTCATCAAGAAGTGGGAGCCGGTTGATCCCGACGAAGTACGAGCCGGAATGGTGCTTCTGCTCAAGCCGGAAATGGGTGGCTATCTCGACGAGATCGGTTGGACGGGCGATCCGTCCGACAAGCCGACTCCGCGCCCGCCGGAAGCGGGAGTGCCTAATGAGGACATGGACGACGGGCAAAATGCAAAGGCGTCACGATGGATTCCGCTCACGGACCATCTGCGGGATGTCGCCCATGCCGCCGTCGTGTTGCAACAGCAACTCGTTGATGGCGACGAGAACATTCCTTGGCGTGCGCTCGTTACGGCGGCGCGATGGCACGATGTCGGGAAAGCTCACCCCGCGTTTCAGAACATGCTGCTGCGAGGAGTCGCAGATGCGGAATCTCGTCGCGCGGGGTTGTGGGCCAAGTCGGACGGTTCGCAAACGGGACGCCCTCGTTACTTTGCCGACGCGGAGGGACGTGAAGAGCGAGTCGGCTTCCGCCACGAACTCGCGAGTGCCCTTGCGTGGCTGGTTCATCACGGCGGCGAGGCCGATGCCAGCTTGATCGCGTTCCTTATCGCAGCACATCACGGCAAGGTGCGAGCGAGCATTCGCAGCTTGCCCAATGAAAAGTGTCCACCCGATGAGAGCCGACGATTTGCCCGAGGCGTCTGGCACGGCGACGAACTGCCATCTGTCACACTTCCGGCCATCGATTCACACTCGCCTGATGTCGATGTCGTGCCGAAGACGACGCTCGAACTCGACCTGATGGAACTCGGTGAACACGTTGCCAACGGGCAACCGGGTCAGAGTTGGCTCGCCCGAGTCCTCGAACTCCGCGATGCCACGCAAGACGGCCAACCCAAGTACGGCCCGTTCCGCTTGAGCTACCTGGAAACACTGCTGCGCATCGCCGACTGGCGCGGCAGTGCCGTGGAAGGGAAAGGTTAGCCATGCCAAAGAAACGCTCGTCCTCGAAAGTCGTTGTCAAGAAATCGCCGCGAAATTCAAAGGCCACGAAGTCGCCTGCGAAGCAAGTGACTGCGTTGATTCCGGCCAAGTCGGATTACACCTCGGTCCTGACCGACTTGACGCAACTGATCGCCGAATCGCGTCATCGTGCATTGGCGACCGTGAACCGCGAACTGCTTTTCCTCTACTGGCAGATCGGACGAGTCATTGTTCTGCAACAAGAGAGCGCCAATTGGGGCGATGCGATTGTCGAACGGCTGGCTGAGGATTTGCGATTCGCGTTCCCGGACATTAAAGGGCTGTCACTGCCAAACGTCTGGAAGATGCGTCAGTTCTTCCATGTGGTTCGATCGCTCGATGCGTGGCTGACGGACGCAAAACTCTCGACACCGTCGAGAGTTTTGAAAGTGGACGAATCGCCGTCACCATTTCTCTCGACACTGTCGAGAGAAATCCAACACCCGGAACTGCCACGTTTGATGATGAACCTGTCGTGGTCGCACCACACGGAGATATTCACAGCGACCGACTCCCCTGCCGAGCACTATTTCTACATGACCATGTCCGTCCGCGAACGCTGGTCGGTGCGCGAACTCCGACGGCAAATCGACGCCGCGTTGTTTGAGCGGTACACGTCGGTCAAACACGATCCCGAGAAGTGCTTGCCGACTGATGCCGAGTCCGGCAACCTCATGCCGTTCAAGGATCACTACGTCCTCGAATTCCTCGGCCTTGAAGACGAACACTCCGAGAAGGAACTTCGCAAGGCGATCCTCGACAATTTGCGAGACTTCTTTCTGGAGTTCGGTAAAGACCTGACCTTTGTCGGTGAGGAATACCCGCTGACGGTCGGCAACGACACGTTCTACATCGACCTGCTGTTTTTCCATCGCCGCCTGCAATGTCTGATCGCGGTCGATCTGAAGAAGGGCAAGTTCAAGCCGGAACATGCGGGCAAGTCACGCTTCTACTGCGCGGCTTTGGACGAACAACTTCGCCTGCCGCACGAGAACCCGTCGCTCGGTCTGGTTCTCTGCCGCACGGCCGACGCCACCCAAGTCCGTCTCGCCCTCACCGCCGCTGCCGAGCGAATCGGCATCGCCACCTATCAAACCGCCCTCCCCGACGAACGCCTGATCCAACGCCGACTCGAACAACTCCCCCAACCGTCGGAGAACGACGAATGACTCGATACGAACACAAACTCACCGGCTGCGCTCCAATCCCGCTGGCGCATTACTTGAAAGCCCTCGGCATCCTGCGGCTCGTTGCGGAACAAGCCGATCCCGCTGTGCAAGGGTGGTGGGCGGGCGATGTATTTCACCTGCGGACCACATTGGATGAAGCTGCACTCTGTCAATTTTTCCTCGAAGATTATCAACCAACACCGCTGGTCGGACCTTGGGGAGCGAGATCGGGTTTCTTTTCCGGTGCGTCAGAGAAGTCGGCACGAGAAGCCCTGACGGCAATTGAGCGGTCGGACCAACCGCGACTGAAACTGTGCGGTGAAGCAATCAAGGCTGTCCGACAAGTCTTGGTTCAGATCCAGCTCGCGGACAAAGCCGACACACCCGAGGACAAGCGCAGGCTCATGATGCAATGCCGTGCGGCGTTGCCCGATGAACTGATGCCGTGGCTCGACGCGACCTACATGCTGCTCGACACCGAGACAAAGTATCCGCCACTGCTCGGCACTGGCGGGAACGAAGGGAGCGGAAGCTACATGTCGGGCTTTGCTCAGCAGGTCGTATCTGTTGTCGTACAGCGCGAATGGGATCATGCCGTGCGGCCCGCCTTGTTTGGATCGCCCGAATGCCAACTTGGATCGTCGCAGACACCCGGACATTTTTCCCCGGAAGCAGCGGGAGGGGCAAACGCGGCCTCATCTTCTGAAGGGGGCGTGACAACCAATCCGTGGGACTATTTGCTGTTGTTGGAAGGTACGCTCCTCTTTGCGGCGGCCAGTGTCAGACGGATGGAGCAGCGTGGCGGCGGGATGTTGGGCTACCCGTTCTGCGTCCGACAGGTTGGTGTCGGATATGCCAGTGCGGCAGGCAGTGACGAAGCAAACTCGCGGGCTGAAATGTGGTTGCCGTTGTGGTCCAGCCCCAGCACAGTTCGAGAATTGTCCGCGTTGTTCTCTGAGGGGCGTGCTCAAGTCGGCGGCCGACCCGCCAGAAATGGCGTGGACTTCGCCCGTGCTCTGGCTGGCCTTGGAACCGATCGTGGCATCGCGGAGTTTCAACGATATGCGTTTCAACAACGGAACGGCCTGTCATACTTCGCCGTGCCATTGGGCCGCTTCAAAGTCGAACCGCAACCGCAAGTGAACTTGCTCTCAGAGATTGACGGTTGGCTCGACAGTTTTCGTCGTGCTGCATCTTCTGACCTAGCCCCTTCGCGTGCGCAACGAGCGTTGCGGCGGTTGGAGTCGGCGATTCTCGACCTGTGTCAACAAAAAGGGCCGACTCGATTGCAGGCGGTGTTGATGGCTCTCGGAGAAGCGGAAGCGGTGTTGGCATTGTCGGCCAAGTGGCGAGCCGAGGCGTATCAGCGACCAGTACCGTTGCTGTCATCGAAGTGGTTGACAGACTGCGACGACGGGACGAGCGAGTTTCGACTCGCGGCGAGTCTTGCGGGAATGTGCTCTCCAACAGTCGGAGACTTTCGCCAACACATGGAACCCGTCGAAGTCAAAGGCCGGTTGACCGAAGGCCGTGCCCGCTGGGTCGAGTGGACGGAGGATTCATCCGCCGCGTGCAACATCGTTTGGAATTCTGGCGACCTCGAAGACAATCTCATCGGCGTGCTTCAACGTCGAGTTGTGCAAGCCGTGCGTCACGGCGAACGGGCCGATGACGGCACGCTCGTCTTTCCGGGAGAGTCCACCTTGTCGGCATCACTCGGTGATGTCGGCGGATTTCTGCGGGGTGAGACTGACAATGAACGCATCTCAGCGCTGACGCGAGGACTGGCGTTACTCGATTGGGGCAGAGTTCGACAAGAACAAGTGGTCGCACAGTTGCAGCGTGGCTCGAATGATCCGCTACCCGACGCAACGTTCTCAATTCTCAAACTGTGTCACACGCCGCGACCGATTCGCGGTGTCCATGTTCGACTTGAACCAACGATTGCCCGCCTCATCGCTGGCGGTCGAGCCGCCGACGCAACGAAGCACGCCTCACGACGACTGATTGGCTCCGGCCTTCCGTCCGCGATCCGCGTTGCCGCTTGCGGTGCTGAATCAGCCCGCCGCATTGCCGCCGCACTGGTCTTCCCGCTCGCATGGGAAGACGTGAACAAGCTGGCTGACACCGTTTTGAAACCACAATTGGAAACTGTTTGATTGACCGTTCCTTCTAACTTTGGAGATTTGCGCCCATGTCACTCGATCTGTCTGCCCTCGCCTCGCAGCCTCGGCTGCTGTTGGAAGTCGCGCTGAAGCCGATGCAAGGTTCACGGTTTCAGCCAACCGGTTTTCCCGACCTTGGAGCCGCGACCTACGAACACAATCAAGTCAGCATGTTGCTGGTCGAGTCTGCTCAGTCGATGGCAAATCGACTGGAAGGGGTTTGTTGGGATGAGGCATCTGACGACCTCGTTGCCCCGCTCACAGGGCTACCGTATGTGAAAGTCGCGGCGGCTGGCCAAGTCACGACGAACTCGATCCTCGAATCGCACCGCATCAATAGTCCGTACATTCTCGAAGGTGCGGACAAGTCGTTCTTCAAAACGTTGCAGACTGAACTGGGCGCGATGGCGATGGGGCGAGTTGATCTGAAGCTGCTCGCCAAAGTGCTGCTGAAGTACGACATCAATGCACTGGTACATGGTGTGTTTCTTGCCAAGAAGGAGTTGGCGGGTGGACGGCTGCGATTGCCTCGAATGTTGTCGTCGTTTATCGAAGCCGAGCAGACAAATGTCGTTGCCAGTGGCGGTGTGAAGAAGGACGAGGTTGATCCCAGTGGCGATACCAAGAAGGGCTTTGGTCACGTTCCATTCCATCGCGATGAGTACACGGCAGAGAAGATCACCGCGTTCTTCAACCTCGACCTCGCCCAGCTTCGCGGGTACGGGTTGCCCAAAGAGGCCGAGACGCTGCTCGTTGCGTTGTCGCTGTTCAAGATTCAAAAGTTCTTGCGCGACGGCCTGCGTCTGCGAACCGCCTGCGATCTTGAACCCGTGGGAGCCATCGTCGTCAAACGCCCGGAAGGATTCTCGTTGCCAACGCTCGATGTTCTGGAAAAGGAACTCCCTGCACTCATCAAGGCTGCGTCGCAAAGTTTCGCGAATCCGGTTGTGACCGAAGTCAAATACACAAAGGCGTGACATCATGCTGGCAATCTCTTTGAAGTTTCCCGCCAAGCGGTTTCACGCGACTCCGTGGGGACGGCAGGTCAACGAAGGAGCAGTCGAGTGGCCTCCGTCACCTTGGCGTTTGCTCAGGTCGCTCGTCGCCACTTGGCACCACAAGTTCCCCGATGTGCCTGAAGCCGATGTGCGAGAACTGATCGAGCAGCTTGCATCGCCACCGCGATTCGCTCTGCCGCCAGCCTCGCAAGGGCACACTCGGCACTACATGAAGTTCGGTTCTAATAAGGACTTTCCCGGTGGAAAGCCGAGCCTCGTGTTCGACACGTTTATTGCCGTCGAACCTGATGATGCCGTGACTGCTGTTTGGCCGGACGTAACGCTCACGACTGCTCAACGCGATTTGCTCGACCGATTGCTCAGGTCGATGAGTTACTTCGGTCGGGCCGAGTCCTGGGTTTGCTGCCAAGTAACGGAACAGGTTCCCGGCTCGGTGGATGTCGAGCCACTCGATGTAGGGTTCGAGCCTGCGGAGGGCCGCGAATTGGTTCGGACGCTGGTTCCCGTCCTTGCCGAAGAGCATGTCGCGTGGTTCTCGCAAACACGCGAGCAACATCGGCAACGCAAGCTGGCCGAGCAGATTGCTGCGGCGCAAGTAAAGGGCAAGCCAGTGGACAAGCTCAAACTCTCGAAGAAGGACGAGCAAATGATCGACGATGGCCTTCCAGCAACCTTGTTCGATGCTCTCCATGCTGACACTGCCGAGCTTCGCAAAGCGGGATGGAATCAGCCGCCGGGAAGTCGGTGGATCAACTATGCCCGACGAGCAGATGCTTTCTCACCACAACCACAACGTCGCCGTCGAGTCCGGCAATCGAAAGAACTACCCACCGTCGCGCGTTTCGCCGTGTGCGGTTCAGTCCGTCCATTGTTGACCGATGCCATCATCATTGGTGAGCAGGTGCGGCGAGTGGTGATGGGTTGCTCGAAGAAAGTGCGAGCCGATGGCAATGCGGCTTCGGTTTTTTCAGGGAAGCGTGACGATGGTTCGCCATTGGACGCGGGGCATCGACATGCTCAGTTTTTGTGCGAAGCCGCATCCGGTGATGGACGCATCTCGCATGTGACGATCTTTGCACCGATGGGCTTCGACGCCGATGACGAACGCGCGTTCACTCGATTGGCTCACAGCGGCGTGTGGGGACGAGATGGATATGAACTGCAACTCGTGCTGCTGGGAGTGGGGCGAAGTGAAGACTTTGGGGGGATCAACGAAAAGGCGGGGCAGTCGAAGTTGTTGGCGACGGCGAGTGTGTGGGAGTCTCGGACGCCGTTTGTGTTGACTCGGCATTTGACGCAGAAACGGATGCCTTCGGCCGAGGCCATTGCCGCCGATCCGAAATTGCAGGCCGGGTTGATTGAGGCCGTTCGGTGGGAATTGGCTCAGCGAGAGCAATTCAAGGCGGTGGCTCGCGACGTGTTGATTGAGCCGTTGTTCGGTGGCAGGCAGTTCGGCGCGGGATCGAAGGTAGAAGCAACGGAGGCGGACGGGCTGGGAGCCCATCTTACGGGGTTGAAGGGCGAGACGGGGTTGAAGATTGAGGCCACGAAGTGCGGCGGGACGATGTTGGGTGCGCACTTCACGACGTGGTTGAAGTTTCGTCGCGAGCGACTCAACGGCGGCGGATCGAAAGCGGGATCGAGCGGGTTTGGATTCCGATTGACGTTTCGCGACGAGCACGGACAGCCACAACCAGTCACCGGCCCGATTGCTCTCGGTTACGGCTGTCACTTCGGACTGGGCACGTTCGTCGCCGTGAAATAAACGGGCGAGAAACACTTCAAGAGAACGGACTCGTCAAGCAGTTAATCTGCCGAGAAATCCTTAGCACATGCTGCCAGCTTGTGTGCCGCCAAAGCAGCGGAGATACAGGCGAGAGGCCCGCACAGCGTTGCAGGAAACTCACGACCAACTCGCGCCTGGACCGAATGAGGGACGCCTTCCACGCGCTCTCGCTACCTGTCGCAGAACGACAGGGATACCAACAATCGGCAACTGCACCCACAAACGATCCCGTTGTCAGACTGTTCAGAAGCTGAAACGCTATCCAGCGATCCTTGTGAACGATTTGCATTGAAGATGAAGCGAAGATGGGCAATTCGTGGCTTGTTCCGAAATTTGCTACATGACTCCGTGCTTCGACTGAAAGCGAGTGATGCGCCAAGCGTAGGTCGATCCCTTTGAGGCTTATCGAACCGCTTCTTCAGATGACATTCTATGCCGATTGCCGTCACGGATGATCCTCCTCATTGAAAGGGGACTCCCGTGGTTGCACCCTCACTCGACCTCGCCGCACTGTTGATGGGAGACGATCAAACCGACGAGGCTGTCTCGTATGCCGACGAGGAACTGATTCCCGCGCGGATGCTCAACGAGTTCGCCTACTGTCCGCGACTGGCGTACCTCGAATGGGTGCAGGGGGAGTTCACCGATAACCTCGACACGCGGCAGGGGACGTTCGGGCATCGCAATGTCGATAAGCCCTCGGCCCGGCCGGTTCCCGACAGCGATGGATGCCGCGAGGCAGACGACGATGAGGAATCCGAGGGTCGTGAGATCAAGACTCGTGCGCTGACGCTGTCGGCTCCGCGCGAAGGGTTGGTCGCGAAGCTGGATGTGCTCGAACTGGAGGGATTGGCCGCCACGCCGGTCGATTACAAGAAAGGCTCGATCCCCAACAACGCCGAGCAGTCGTGGGAACCCGAGCGTGTGCAGCTCTGTGCGCAGGGCTTGATCCTGCGCGAGAACGGCTACACGTGCGAACAGGGCGAACTGTACTACATCGAGTCGCGCCATCGCGTCGTCATCCCGTTTGACGATGCGCTCGTGATGCGAACGCGCGAGTTGATCCGGCGACTGCGCGAGATGGCTCAGTCGCAACAGATGCCTCCGCCACTGATCGACAGCCCGAAATGCCCGCGCTGTTCGCTGGTCGGCATCTGTCTGCCGGACGAAACGAATCTCCTGCGGCATGACGAGCTCGTTCAACTCGACACATCCGATCCGCTCGCGGCGCGCAATCGGTTCAACGCGCCAATTCCCGAGGTGCGAAGACTGCTCCCCGCGCGAGACGATGCTCTGCCGTTGTACGTCAAGGAACAGGGAGCCTACGTCGGCAAGGACGGCGACCGGCTCGTCGTTCGTCCTCGCGAGGGAAAGCCGGTCAGCATGCCGTTGATGGACGTGTCACAGGTGTCACTGTTCGGCAACGTGCAGATGTCAGCCCAGGTGCTGCGCGAGATCGTCGATCGAGGCATCCCGATTTGTCACTTCAGTTATGGTGGCTGGTTCCACGCGATGACGACGGGCCACGTCCACAAGAACATCGAACTGCGGATGGCTCAGTTCGCCACGGCGGCCGATCCCGTCAAGTCGCTGCCGCTCGCGAAGGGCTTCATCACCGCGAAGATCAAGAACTCGCGCACGATGCTGCGGCGACACGCCGATGAGCAGCATCAACGCGACCTCGATCAACTCGCCGAGTGGGTACAGAAGGCCGAACGAGCCGCATCGGCCGAGACGCTGCTCGGGCTGGAGGGGATGGCGGCCAAAGTCTACTTCTCGGGCTTCGCGAGACTGCTCAAAGGGAGCGATGCGTTCGACTTCAACAGCCGCAACCGTCGCCCGCCCCGCGATCCCGTCAACGCCCTGTTGAGTTTCGTCTATTCACTGCTCACCAAGGAACTGACGATTGCCGTGCAGGCGGTGGGCTTCGATCCCTTACTCGGGTTCTTCCATAAGCCGCGTTATGGACGCCCCTCGTTGGCGCTGGATCTAGCCGAAGAGTTTCGCCC
>JAYTXB010001099.1:0-1258 GCA_043743205.1 Schlesneria sp. | reverse complement strand
AGCGGTTTTGGATTCCGCTTCAGCACGCTTCACCACGACCCGGTCGCCGAGCGGGACCAGCTTAATGTCATTCGAGGCACTCGCCTTTTTCGCCATCTCATCATCTCCAAGAATGCAGGCACACTGCGGATCGTACGTCCGACACAACACGGGCTGTTTGCGGCTAAGCGAACTGCGCGCCAAAGGAGGCTGGCGACGAAAGTCACTTGCGAGATAATGCTTTGCGACAAACGACCATTTCGTGGACTCTGCCATCGTGGCGAGCGTGCGAGTCGAGTCGCTGAGGGTCTCTGCCAATCTGACACTTAGTCAGACGTACCGCATCCTCGCTATTTCGTCACTACACTCCCAACTATCGCTACAACCAAATTTTCCTAGCGGCGTTGACACAATAGGAAAAATAAGAAGAATGCGTACATCTCAGGTCGCCTTGTCGAAAGTTGGTTGGGTTCGTAACGGATGGGTGGAGCCAACCGCTTCATCGCATGAATCCCGCCATTTTGAATCACGCTCGTTCTGCTTGTGTCCCCGTCCCAAGCACGAATGAAGAGAACGAGCCATGACCAATCCCGAATCCAAGTCTGCATTGAACCAAGTCGAGTGGCTGCTCAATTGGGCGAGCGAACTTGTTCGCACTCGAAGCTGGAGTGAGGCCGATGCGGTCTTCCAGCGAGCCATTCAAGTGGACCCTTCGCCCGCCGGGTGCATTGCCTACGGCTGTGCTTTGGCAGAGCAAGAGCGATTCAACGAATCACTCTGTCAGTTGACCGCAGCTCTGGACATCGCCCAACGCAGCGGAGAGCGCGGCGCGTTGGCGACCATCTATCACAACTTGGCTGCCGTCTACCGAGAGTTGGGTGACAACGATCTCGCTCGGCGATTCCAACAGCGGGCAATCGCAATGGTCGATGATTGCGGCCCCGAGGAACTGCTTGGACTGGCGAACGATGCGTGGCGAGCGGAGCGGCTCGAAATGGCGGAGTGCCTCGCCGGGGCAGCCGCTGATTTCGATGAAGTCGGTCTCGATGACGAGGGTGTACACGGTGAGCCGAATGCTGAGGTCGAGGCGACGCTCGGGTTGCTCACCGGGTTCCTGACCGATCCACGTGAGGGAATTCGGCCGCTGTTGCGAGCTTACTCACGTCACAAGGCAACCGGGGAGTTGCGGCTGATGGGCAATGACCTCCTCAACCTCTCCGCCCTTTTGGGAGAACTGGGGCGACACCGTGGTGAGATGGCTTGCGTCCGTCGAGCCATC
>JAYTXB010001098.1:0-1679 GCA_043743205.1 Schlesneria sp. | reverse complement strand
CTGGGACTCGATCACCTCACGTTGAATCGGAGTGCGGCGACGTTGTCAGGGGGAGTGACGCGCCGGCTGTTGCTTGCGGCGGCGCTCGGTTCTCGCGTGACGGGGACGCTCTGCGTCATTGATGAACCATCCGCCGGATTGCATCCCGACGAGTTGCCATTCGTGATCCGTGCGCTCCGCCAATTGCAGGGACTGCGGAACAGTGTGATCGTCGTTGATCACGCTCCTGAGATCGTGCTGGCCGCCGACTACGTGATTGACCTCGGGCCGGGAGCAGGCCCGTCGGGCGGTGCGATTGTGTTCGCCGGTTCCCCGACGGAGTTGTCGCTCTGCGAAGCCTCCGTCACCGGTCGCGTGCTGCGCGAACGAACCGCTGCGTCACCTGCGACTTCGCCCACGCGACAGCCGTCCGCATGGCTGACGCTGACCAACGTCCGTCATCGGCACATCCCAAGCGTGAACACGAAAACTCAGAACATTGCGATGAGTGCGGACGCGTCCCCGTTTAGAGAATCACCGCACGGCGACACCTTGCGAGTCCCTTTGAATGTGCTGTGCGTCGTCGCCGGACGTGGCGGTTGCGGAAAGACCTCGCTGATCGTCGAGACGCTCGTCCCCGCCGTCTGTCGGCGACTGGGCCAAGCGAACGCGGTCCTGATCCCCGGTGAGTTCGCTGAAATCACGGGCGGCGACTCGCTGGTCGAAGCCGCGATCGTCGATCAGTCGCCACTCACACGCTCGTCGCGCAGCAACGCGGCGACGTGGATCGACGTGTTCGATGAGATTCGCGAAGTCTTCGCACTGACCGGCGAAGCCAAGCAGCGCGGCTTCGGGCCGCAGCACTTCAGTTTTAACGCCACGCAAGGAGGCCGCTGCCGAGCGTGTCGCGGCACGGGAACGCTCCGTCACGACATGCAGTTTCTTCCCGATGTTTCGCTGACGTGCCCGGAGTGTGCGGGGACTCGCTATCGCCGCGAGATTCTCGAAGTGAAGTTTCGCGGTCGCACGATTGCCGACGTGCTGGCGATGAGTGCCGCCGAAGCGGCCACGTTCTTCCGCAACCACCCGAAGCTGCAAGGACGACTCCATCTGCTCAAGCAACTGGGGTTGGACTATTTGGTCCTCGGCCAACCGACCGACACACTCTCTGGCGGTGAGGCCCAGCGGTTGAAACTCGCCTCGCGTCTGACCACCTCGCGCGGCCCGACGTTGATCGTCTGCGATGAACCGACCGTCGGCCTCCACCCCGCCGACGTGTCACGTTTGATCGGCTGTTTCCACGAACTTCTCGCCATCGGCCACTCGATCGTCGTCATCGACAACTCAATCGAACTGAAACACGCCGCCGATCACGTGATCGAACTCGGCTGACGCCGGCCACTCGAGATCAGGAAATACAGAGTTCAGGGCTGTAGTAGTCAACGTCGTTGGGTGCATCGGCCCAAGAGTTTAGTCTCCTCAACAGTGTGGCGAAGCCTGTTCGGCAAGGTAGCCCTGTCGCTCCGCGACAGGTAGCGCGATCGCAGAGATGCCGTTGAATCACGGACGACGCCGACTCGTGTCGAGCACTCACTCCACAACGCGCTTCCTGTCGCGGATAGGTCGTGAGTTTTTTGCTGGCCGGTGGTTGAGCGTGTTTCGCGGGGTGGAAATTTTGGAGGGTGAGGAACTTGGGCGGT
>JAYTXB010001097.1:0-4637 GCA_043743205.1 Schlesneria sp. | reverse complement strand
GCCCCGGTTAAGCGAAATCGAACCGGGGCTAGCGCCCTGCGGCTGATGTACCACAAGAATCAACACGAATGGCGGAGAGCCGAAAAAGAAGTGAGAGCGATCACGTGGAACTGGCAGAGACTGCCGGACTTTGAAGTTGTGTGGCGTTGCGTGGGAGTCGGACTTTGCGGGTTGAATCAGTTATCGGACGACGGCTCGATCCGGCTGTTGGTATTCCCGGTAGGCCGGGCAGAATTTGCGTGCCGCGAATAAACGTTAAAGCGGAGGTTCGCTTGAACCTGCCGGTCCCGTGAGTTGGCTCCACGAGTCAGGTCCATCGCGTTGAACGTCACCAAGCGCGGCATCGTCTCTAAACCGGAAACCAATTTGGCGAGGCTACCGAACTCACCGTGACAGACTAGTGTGTGTGGATGAACGGAGTACGAGCCAAAGTCCTGTTGAGGGAGTGGCTCCAGTCGCACAATCGCAACCTGAGACTGTCGCGCCAGCTCAGCCACGGCGTGCAATACGTCGGCAGCAACGGGTTCAGCGGGAAGCAGCTTGGCCTGGTGCTGAGCGTGTTCGCGACGCTGAGCGAGCTGCTCCGTGAGTCGTTCCTGCTCGGCAATTTGTTGCGACCAGTCCGTGAGCTTGGCTTCGATTTGAGAGACCTCATCCTGAATCGCGGTCGCGTTCAACTGAGCTGGTCGTAAGACACCGCCGATGAAACCTGCCGTCAATGCGGCCGTTCCCAACAGGGCAATCCAGCGATCATGGCAGGCGAAGAAGGTCATATTGGACTCGAGTGCAAGACGTTGTTCAAAGGATGCGTTCACGGTCGGATGGCTTGAGCGACCGTCGATTTTTCGGGGTCCGTCGTTGCCGGAGGTGGCGGGTTGAGCCGATCTGGAATCGGGGAGACTCGCAGTTGGATCGTGAACGCGCGCGGTGTCGCGTCGCGCCGTTGAGCGTGGTTCTCAACGAGCAATTCCACTCGCTCGAAGAGGCCGCTTCGTTGCAGCGCGCCGACGAACCCGGAGACCGCCTGATCATCGGCTGTGGTGCCGCGCAGTGAGATCACCTGCGAATGCCGCTGCGCCAATCGGGCGAGGCGTTCTAGGTGTCTGTCCGGAAAGTCGAAGGCCATCCCTTCCGTAGGGTGGGCACTGCCCACCATCAACGACCGATTGTGGTGGGCAGTGCCCCCCTACGGGTATCCGGACTGACACCTCGCGTCCGGTTCTCGCAATTCTCAGCAAACCGGACGCGAGCGCGTTCCGGCTGATTTCTAAAACAAGTGCCATTGGACTGACGCCCGCAACTGTTGGCTGGCATCGCTGCGCGATTCAAATCCGTTGGAATCTGACCACCCGTTAGCGACGGCATCCAGTCGGGGCGTTCGTGCAGTCTGAGGCCAGGCACTTCGGATTCATGCTGGTTTGGAAATCGTCGAGACCCGAGGAGTCAGCCCCTGCCACTTACTGTAAATACGTCGCACGGTCCAATGTGACACATTTCGTCGTTTAACCGCGTGGACTGCGGCCCGCGCCTCGAGTGACGTTTGATTCTGTACTTCAACGCGACGTGCGGGGCGTTGCCCACGCGGTTAATTGAGTCGAGTGTCTCATCACACCGCGTGAGGTATAAACTCTTCCCTCACTGCCCACTAACCACTGTTCTTCCCACCATGACTTCACCCACGATCTCGCCGACGCAGGACTTCAATTGGAACTTGGCGGCTCAAGGGATTACGCTGCGCATCCGCTGGTTCGGCATCTGCATCGGCTATGTGCTGGTCAATTGGATCGGCGGCGGTGTTGAAGCGAATCGAGCCGTGTTGAATGCCATTCTCGTGTTCGGTGCGGTCTACGCACTGCTCGACACGCTGTTCAGTGCGCGCGGGAAAGTTTTTCTGAGCGAGTGGCCGCTGTTCGTGTCGCTGATGGAAGCGACGTTCATCGGGCTGCTCTGTCACTTCGATCGCGGAGTCCTCAGTGCGTTCCGCTTCTATTACTTCTTGTCGTTGCTCGTCTGTGCGATCCGTTACGCACCGACAGTGACGTGGGCGACGTTTGTCTTGCATACGGCGAGCTATGGCATGTTGGCTCTCAGTCGGCGGATTGCCGGGATTGATGAAGTCGCCGCGCTGGTTCTGACTCCCGTTTTCATGGGCTGGGTGACGTGGGCGAGTACGGCTCTGGCGGGATTGCTCAAGTGGGCCGGTTCGAGGCTGAGGCAACTCAACGGGGCGTTGCAGGAAAACCAAAGCCTGCTCGAACATCGAATTGAAGATCGGACGAAGCAACTGCAAGAGTCGCAGGCGATGCTCTTACAACAGGAAAAGCAGGCGGCGTTCGGACTATTGGCGGCGGGAATCGCGCATGAAGTGGGGAACCCTCTGGCGTCGATCAGTTCGCTGGTGCAGTTACTCAACCGCCGCAACATCGACGATGAGACGCGCAGCAAGTTGCTGCTGGTCGATGATCAGCTTCGCCGGATTCAGCGGACACTGCGCGAACTGGTCGATTTCAGTCGGCCCGTCGTCTACGAACAGTCTCGTTGCGACATTCATTCGGTCCTCGACGCGGCGTTGAACATCGCCAAGTACTACAAGCGAAAAAAAGGCAAGCAGATTGTCACGGCCTACGCGGCGGATGTGCCCTTTCTGATGATCGTGCGCGACCAACTGGTGCAAGTTTTTTTGAACCTCATCCTCAACGCGATGGACGCGACGGAAGAGGGAGGAACGATTGAGATCAGGACCGCGTTCGACTCTGCGATTCTGCGCATCGACATTCACGACGACGGCCACGGCATTGCAGTGGAGTCGCGAGCACGCATCTTCCAGCCGTACTTCACAACCAAGGAGACCGGCACCGGTTTGGGACTGTTCGTATGTCGCAGCATCATGGAGCAAAACGGCGGTCGGATCGAACTGACCGAGACTTCTTCCTGCGGAACGACATTCACCGTGTGGCTCCCTGCGACGGAGGACAAGGCGTGAGTCGGCTGATTTTTCGACAAACACTTTTCCGAGTCTTGGACGTGAGTCCTCCGGCGTTTCGTGATCATGGCATCTCGCCGTAGAACCGGAGGACTCACGTCCACCGCTCCGAAAGAAGTCGCTTGCAATCGGGCGGAGTCCGCAGAGATGACGGCATCCACTCGCGGACGTTAAAACGTGCCGTCCACACTTCACCGTTCCTTCCCTTGGGTTGACGACTTCCATGCCACGCACCGTGTTGATCGTTGAAGACGAAGCCATTATTCGGACATCACTGCGGGAGTTCCTCACCGATGAGGGCTATCAAGTTGCTGAAGCGGGGACGGTCGCGGCGGCACTGGCTCACGCGCGGCAGCGCGATTTTCAAGTTGTCGTCTGCGACGTGCAGCTTCCCGACGGAGACGGTTTGATGCTCTTGCGACGACTGTTGCAACTCAACCCGAGTATCTCGGGGCTAATCATCACGGCCTATGCGACGGTCGAGAACGCAGTTGAGGCGTTCAAATCAGGAGCGTTCGATTACCTCGTCAAGCCCGTGATCTTCGATGATCTCGCCAACAAACTGAATCGACTGTTTCAATACCGCGAGCTGTCTCTCGAAAACCAAGCTTTGCGGCGCGAGTTGGCCCGCCATGTCGAGGGTGACGAAATCGTGGGATCGAGCCGAGCTATCGTGGAAGTGCAGGAAGCGCTGCGTCGCGCGGCCGTCACGAACGCGAACGTTCTGTTGGCCGGTGAGTCCGGTACTGGGAAAGAACTGTTTGCCCGCGCGTTGCATAAATGGGGACCGAAGCAGCACGAACAGTTCGTCGCGGTGAACTGCGCGACGCGACCCATCGAACTCTTGGAAGGCCAACTCTTTGGAGCCAAGGCGGGATCGGTGTCGGGGACGAAAGGGGAAATGACAGGCAGCCTTCGCCAAGTCACCACGGGTACGGTCTATCTCGATGAAGTCTCGCAGTTACCGCTCTCCACTCAGGACAAACTTTTGCGAGCGATCGAGTACCAAGAGTTCACGCCGCTGGGTGAGTCCGAGCCGTGTCGAACTCACACCCGCATCGTCGCCGCGACCACGCGAGATCTCGTGAAAGAGGTTGCCGAAGGCCGCTTTCAAGAAGACCTGTTCTATCGACTCGACGGCGTCAAGGTGCGCATCCCCGCGCTGCGCGATCGCTTGGACGATGTGCCAGAGTTGGTCGAGTTCTTCGTCAACAAACACAGTCGTGCGATGGGTCAGAAGGCGACCGGTGCGACGAGCGAAACGATTCGCCTATTGATGTCGAACCCGTGGAAGGGGAACGTGCGACAACTCGACAATGCGTTGGAACGCGCCGTCATGATGTGTGACGGAACGCAGATTCGCCCCGACGATCTGCCGCCCGATTTGCGTGGCGACGAACAGCCGCTCCCCGATACCGACGACCTCCGCACCGCACTGCGTCACTACGAACGACTCCACATTTTGCGAGTGCTACGGCTGTGGCCCGAAAAACGTGAGGCCGCCAAACGACTGAAGCTGGGCCTGTCGAGCCTGTACCGCAAGATCGAAGAACTGGGGATCGACCTGTAGTGGCGAATACGGACAGGTTCTTTCGGAGCGGTGGATCTGAATATCTAGGTGAGCCGGGTGCCGTGAGGCCCCGGGTTCTTCGCC
>JAYTXB010001096.1:0-2567 GCA_043743205.1 Schlesneria sp. | reverse complement strand
GGCGAAGAACCCGGGGCCTCACGGCACCCGGCTCACCTAGATCATCAAATTATTACCGCCAGTTGTTGATGCGCCGGTCCTGAGCGGCCTCGCGCAGCTTCTTCGGGAAGAGCGGCAGTGCGATGTCGGGACCGAGTAACTGCGGATGCCACATCTTTTCCCATTCGAGTGAGTACCAGCCGGTGTAGTTCGCATCGAGTAGCAGACGCAGGCCATCGACGATCGGGAACTCGCCGCCACCAAACAGGACATAGTCGGCGTGAAGGTGCCCGCTCATGAGATTGCTCGCCGCGTGTGCGGCAGCGGCGGTCTCGATAGTTTCCTCGCGAGTTGGCAGCGTGATGGAGTCCTTCCAGTGCGTGTGTCGCGTCCAAGGTCGGAGCCGTTCCCACGTGTCAGGCAAACGCTCGCGATGAAACTTCCACGGATGATGCGTGTCCCAGACGAGTCCCACCGACGGATGGTTGACTCGCCGCATCAACTCTTCACAGGGGGGCGACGCAGAGAAGTCGCCGTGAGTTTCGAGCAAGATTTGAATTCCCATCGGCGCGGCGGCTTCCCCCAAGGCGAACAGTCCGTCGGCGATCTGTTGCATCGCTTCCGATCTCGCTCCGTCACTCGCGGGCAGCGTGTCGCCGAAGACGCGAATGAACTCGCCGCCGAGTTCCACACAGAGATCAATATAGCGGCGACCAATGTCGAACTGTTCAGCGCGCGCGGCAGACGTTTCGTGATCGAAGCGGACCGACGAAGCCAGCCCGGCCACGCGGAATTCGGCATCCCTTAACTCGCGGATTCGAGTGGGCAGCAGACTCGGTTGAAGGTCCGGGATCACTAAGAGATTGGTCTCGCGCGCAAGCAGTCGCACTTCGACTCCGTCGTACCCGAACGCCGATCCCTGCCGCAGCACGTCGTGCCACGTCCAGTCGGGACAAGCGAGTGTGGAGAAACTGATCTGGAGAGGACGAGTCATCGCCACGGAGCCCTTCGCGAAAGCGTTACGGCAGCGGCCGATTGAATCGTCGGGCGGTGGGCGTAATGTTCAGGATGCGCTGTTGAGTTTTCACAAACTGGAGGTACTTCGTGTCCTCACCCTCAAACAATTCGTGGCCTCCACCTCGCAATGCCGCTTCCAGTGCATTGGCAGCATCGTCCAGACGGCCCACTTCAAACAGACATTGGCCGAGTCGCAAGCACAGATACGGATTGGAGTCACCTTCCGGGCATGTGGCCGCTTCCAGTAGGAACCGGGCCCCGCTGTGAAAGTCTGCCTGCCAGTAATAGGCGTCGCCAATCGACAACAAGATCCAAGTGGCGGCTGGCCATTGCTGCTGCGGCGCGGGAAGGAGGCTCCACGCGGCTTGGTACTTGTCGATCGCATCGAGAAACTGGTCGATCCCGGCAAACCGATCGCCTTCTCGACAGAGGTTGTTCACAAGTTGAGCGATGTCTTTGGGAAGGTTGTTCATCGGTATTTCAATCTGCCCGCGCAGTCCGCAATCGGTGAGGTCAACAAAAGGTGAATCTGACTCTCGCACCCCCGCACTACGAAGAGCCGTCTTCACGAGAACCTTCTGGTGGCGGAGCCGATCGACGGCGTGCGCGGAGTTCATCGAGGCGCTGCTTCATCACCAGTTCGTGTCCCCGTTCGACGGGTTGGTAGTACGAGGTTTCCACGCCGAGATAGTCCTGCGCCACCCAACCGTCAGTCGCGTCGTGTGGGTACTCATAACCGTCGCCGTGTCCGAGTCGCTTCGCCCCTTGGTAATGCCGGTCGCGCAAATGGACGGGAACTGGCAACGTGCGCTGGTGCTTCACGTCGTCCATTGCCGCGTCGATCGCTTTGTATGCCGCGTTCGACTTCGGCGCGAGAGCCAAATACGTGACGGCTTGAGCCAGCGGGATGCGGCACTCGGGCAGGCCGATGAACTCGGTTGCGGCCGCAGCGGCCTGAGCGAGGATCAAGCCTTGTGGGTCCGCGTTGCCGATGTCTTCCGATGCTGAGATCACGATCCGTCGCGCGAGGAACCGAGGGTCTTCACCCGCCGCCAGCATCCGCGCCATCCAGTAAATCGCCGCATCAGGATCGCTCCCGCGAATGCTCTTGATGAGAGCGCTGGCTGCGTCGTAATGCTCGTCGCCATCGGCGTCGTAGCGGATCGACTTCTTCTGAATCGATTCTTCGGCCGTCGCAAGGTCCAGTGTCTTGTTGTCGTCGGCCAACGACAACACGCCGACCTCCAAAGCCGACAGCGCCCGCCGCGCGTCGCCATCGCAGATCATCGCGAGAAATTGAATGGCCTCCGGCGTGGCGGCAACTCGATGCTGTCCGAGTCCCCGCGCCGAGTCCTTCAACGCACGTTCGAGTAGGGTTGCGATGTCCTCGACTGTCAGCGGTTGCAGTTCAAAAATTTGGCTGCGACTGAGTAGCGGCGAGATCAGTGCGAAGAACGGGTTCGCGGTCGTCGCCGCGACGAGCGCCACGACTCCCTCTTCGACATCGGGGAGCAGGACGTTCTGTTGTTGTTTGTTGAAGTGATGCAGCTCGTCGATGAACAACACTGTCC
>JAYTXB010001095.1:0-3091 GCA_043743205.1 Schlesneria sp. | reverse complement strand
AGGAGTTCGCATACCAACCGTAGACCGGACGCCTACGTCCGGTCGGCTCAAACAGACCGGACGTAGGCGTCCGGTCTACGGTAAATCCTCACCTGCCGCGCGCCATAGTAAGGAAAAGTTTCATGCGGAATACCGTCTTGGTGTTGATTGGCCTCATCGCGATCGTGGTCGGAACGGTGATGGTCTTTTCTCGCGAGCTGACCTATCGAACACGAGAAGATGTCGTGAAGGTCGGGCCGTTGATTGTGACGGCCGATCGAGACAAGTCCGTAGCGTTCTCGCCAATCATTGGGGGCGTCGCAGTGGCAGGTGGAGTTCTGCTGGTCGCTCTGGGGGCCAGGAAGGCCTAGGGCGTATCGAGCCAGCCTAGTAGTTCTGGCAGCTCCAGATTTATTTCAATCACGGAACATTGAGGAGACGAATCATGGGACTCAAAGAAGCGTATCTGTCGAAGCGCGAAGCAGAACTCAAAGAGTGGGACGCCGAGATCATGAAGCTCCAGGCCAAAGCCGAGCAGGCACAGGCTCAAGTTCAGATCGTCTACTACGAACAGATCGCCGCGCTGCGTGTTCAGCAGACAACGGTACAAGACAAGCTCACTCAAATGCGACAGGCCACGGGTGAGGCTTGGGAGTCGGTCAAGGTTGGCTTCGATTCCGCGTGGACTGAACTTAAGTCGGGACTGGCCGGTGCTGCGGCGAAGTTCAAATAGAGCTTCGTCGAAGAACGACTTTTGTGATTCTGGCTCAATGGCATCAAGGAGGTTCTCGTGATGATCATGACAAACACTGTTGACGAGTTGGCCTCAGTTGATTCGGATCGAATCAAGACGATTCTGCTGTGTCGATTGCGGTCGGTCGATCCGAATCAGGAACACGTCCTCGACTATTGGGAAGAACTCGATGAGATCGCTCAATCGCGGCTGGCCACGCAGATTGACGACCTCGACTTGGACTTGTTGCTCCGCAAGGAACTACCGTCGAAGCCGTTGCACTTTCGCGACGACACGCTCCAACCGCCGCCGGTCGTCACGCTCGAAGAGCAGTCGTTCTGCCACGACGCCTTCCTCGAAGGAGAACAATGCTTGTCCGAAGGGCGAGTGGGTGTAGTGCTGGTTGCGGGTGGCATGGGAAGTCGGCTCGGCTTCGAGCAACCGAAAGGGATGTTTCCGATCGGCCCCGTGTCGGGCCATACGCTCTTTCAGATATTGATCGAGCGGATCGTGGCGCTCGGGCACCACTATGGCGTGCACATCCCGCTGTATCTGATGACCAGCGATGTCACTCATGCTGCGACGATTCAGTTTTTGAAAGAGAATGATTCGTTCGGGCTGGAGCCGGATGATCTTCAGATATTTTGTCAGGGGACGCTCCCCGCGATTGATGCCACCACCCGGCGGTTGTTGCTGGCGAGTCCCGGCGAGTTGGTGACGTGCCCCGATGGACATGGTGGGTTGCTCGATGCCGCCCGCAAGTCGGGGTGTTTCGACCACATGATCGGACGCGGGATTGATGTCCTGTTTTACGGACAGATGGACAACCCGTTGCTGTTGATTGCCGATCCGGAGTTGATCGGGCATCACTTGCTGGCGAACGCGGACATCACGACTCAGGTGGTGCGGCGAGCCAGCCCAGCCGAACGAGTTGGCATGTTCGTCGCACGCGGCGAGCGTGTGTGGGTCATGGAATACACCGAGCTGCCGAAAGAGGTGGCTACGGCCACCGACGACGACGGTCAGCCACTCTTCTGGGCGGGCAACACGGGGGCGCATCTGTTCCGAGTCCCATTTCTCCAGCGCATTGCCGATCACACCCAGGCGCTCCCCGCTCATCCTTGCCTCAAAAAGGTGGCTCACTTGGACGACGATGGGGAAGTTCTTGAACCGGACGAACCGAACGCGATCAAATTCGAGAAGTTCATCTTCGACCTGATGCACCACACGAACCGCTCGGTGTTGGTCGAGTCGGATCGTGCGGCAACGTTTGCGCCGGTGAAGAATCCCGATTCGATGGCGACCGACACCGTGGCGACATCGCAGGCCGCCATGATCGCGTTGCACACCGACTGGCTGCGACAGGCGGGGACGGAGGTCGCACCGGGAGTGGCCGTCGAGATCAGCCCGCTGTTCGCGCTGCGTCGCCACGACCTGAATGGGAGGACGCTCCCCGCGTTGATTCAGGAACCGATGTTTCTGACGTAACGAGCAGGTTAAGGCGAGCGGCAGGAGTTCGCATACCAACCGTAGACCGAACGCCTACGTCCGGTCGGCTCAAAAAGACCGGACGTAGGCGTCCGGTCTACGGTAAATCCTCACCTGCCGCTTGCCTAAGTGACCGGCTCACCTCGATCATCAGATTGATGCCGCCAGTGATTGATGCGCCGATCCTGAGGTGACCGGCAGGAAATAGTTTACCAACCCGAAGCGTGAGCGAAGGCGTCGCTCAATGGACTCCTTCGCTCACACTTTGAGAGGTTGTGACTTTCGGAAGAGTCGCTTCGCAGCACACCCAAGGCCGGAGCACTTCACAGTTCGGGGCCACTGCCTCATCAGGAAATCATCGCCTTGAGCCGACTCAGCAAAACGATTCGTGAGGGACTTGTTCGTTCCAAGGCGCGCATGGGCGTGGATGGCTTGTACCGAGAAGATGGCGACGATCTGCCGATGCGGTTCGAGTTGTTCAGCGTGGCTCAGTTGGAGCAACACGCAAAAGCCCTGGCTCAGTGGCATCAGGTCAATCCGGATCGCGGCCAGGATCGGCTGCTGCCTCGGCTGGCGGCGAACGAAAAGATTCTGCTGTCCGCCTACAAACTGGTGGCGGCGGCGGTCGAACAGAAGCGCCCCATATCCCCCGCCAGCGAATGGCTGCTCGACAACTTCTATTTGGTTGAAGAGCAGATTCGGACGGCGCGGCAGCACATGCCCACGGGTTACAGCCGCGAGTTGCCGTGGCTGGTGAACGGGCCGTCGTCCGGATATCCGCGCGTGTACGACTTGGCTCTCGAACTGATCTCGCACGTCGATGGTCGCATCAACGTCGATAGCCTGAGGTCGTTCATCTCGGCCTATCAGCAGGAACGGCATCTGAAGTTG
>JAYTXB010001094.1:0-9051 GCA_043743205.1 Schlesneria sp. | reverse complement strand
TGGAGTTCGCGCGGCGACCATTGCTCGGCGTCGTCCACCTTGTAGTCGAAGCGGGCGGAGACGACTCCGTAATCGTCGGTCAGCAAACCGGAGATCGGGATGCGGGCCTTCCGCGTGATCGACGAACCGATCCCTTTCAGTTCGGTCGCGACGAGCGGCGGTTGGTCCACGATGCCATTGATCGTGAACTTGGCCGGAGCGGTACTCGTGATGCCGTCGGCATCCTCCAACACGATTCGCAAGGCGGTGTCGGGCGGCAGCGGAATCGGGAACGTGAGCGGCTGCTTCGACTCGGCGGCGGCTCGCAGCAGCTCGGGGAGCTTCGTCGCGGCATCGGGTGCGAGGACGAACGGCAACGCCACCGAATCGCGTCCGCTCGACCAGATCGCATGGCCCGCATCGTCCGGCAGCGACAGCCGAATCTCGGGCCGACCGTCTTGCGATTTGAGCGCAATCGTGGCGATCGGGAACAGGATCGTCTTGCCACTCTCAACGGCGGACGGCGACTGGCCCGCGACCAACTCAATCTCCCAACGTTCCGCACCCGCATCTCCTTCGATCCGCATGTGATGGAGTGACTTGTTGGTTGTCGCGGTGAGGATGAAATCCGTCGCCAGGGGCAACGATGTTTGAGCACCGTTCACTTGCTGCTGCGCCCGCACGGCCTTTCCGCCAACTCGTTCATTCAGGCCCGTGTACTCGGGATAGAGACAGTGCAGCGTGACCGATTGCACTTCCGGCGGCTGGACGACCAGCACGCGATACGGCCGCGCGTTCGTGAAGTCGCCCCCCGTGACCCAGATGTCGGCATCGTCGAGCAACCCCGCCAGCGTGTGCCGAAACGGCTGGTCGCCAACCCGCGTCAGGTACGCCCGCACATTGCCGCGACCGCCCGCAAGCCGCGCGTCGAGTCGCACTTGCTCGGGAGCCTTCTTGCCCGGTGAGACTTCGATTTGCAGCGACAGGTCCGATCCCTTCGCGTGCTTGTAGCTGTCGCCAGTGAACTCGCGAATGCGGTCGCCCGGTTGAGCGATCACCTTCACAACCAACTCGGTCTCACGCGGCCAGTAGCCGTCGCGCAGTCCAAGATACCCGGCCACCCACCGCTCCATCGCGGCTCCATTGGTCACGGCCAGACCGAGAATCGAAGCCACGAGCACACTCGCCGTCACGACCGCACGGCGCAACGGCTTTCGATCGAAGACGCTTCCCAAATCGAGACCGCTCGCCGTTCGAGCCGCCTCGACAATCGTCTGCCGGAGCATCGCCGACGTGATCGGACTGGCATTCGCCTCACCACTCTCGGCCGCTTCCACCGCCGTGATCAGCCGATCATCCAGCTCCGGAAACCGCCGCTCCAGCACGAGTGCCAACGCCTTCGTCCGAAACGCCCGAAACAACCGCAACCCGATCCAACTCACAACACCAGCCGACAGCAACCCGATCCCCGACACCAGCACCGTCGCCCGAAACCACCTCGGCAATTCGAGGCGGCTGAGTTGGAAGTAGCCCCAGTCAACAACAAAGCTCCCCCAAAACAACGCCCCGAAAACAACAACGACGAGCGAGATTCCCTCCCACAACACATAGGAGCGAATGCGAGAACGAAGTCGATCTAAAACTGAGACGGCTTCGGGCGGAAGTGGATTGGTGGGCATCGTCAAACTTTCGATCAGTGTCTCACGCCAGCTTCAACAGTTTTCTTGTCAGCCATTCCACGGACAACAGACCCACGAGCAGGTACATCACCCAATCGCGGTCCCACAAGGTGCGGAGGCGTTCGGGGATGAAGAATTGTTCGCCTCGGTTGGGCAGCAGTGTGGGGAGTTCATCGGCCGCCTTGTCGATGCTGAGATACTGACCGCCCGTATCGCGGACGAGTTCCGTCAGCAGGCGGACGTTCTGGCGGATGTTCTCGTCTTCGAGTTTCGGAATCGCGACGGAGACTTCAGTGTTCAGGCGTTCTCGCGATTCGGGGAGTTGCAGTTCCAGCTTGTAGGTCCCCGGCAAGCTGGCTCGGAAATCGCCGACGTACTCGCCCGGTTGAGACGGCTCTCGGCGGAGTTGCCGGATCGGGGTGAGCGGCTTGCCAGTCGGATCGAAGACTTCGAGCGGCACCGACTCTACATCGAGCGGTGCGAACTTCGGATCGAGCAGCCGTGCGAAGACGCGCACCGTCTGGCCGAGCGTTGCCTTCTCAGCCTCGGGACGAAGTGAGCCTCGCTTCACTCCCTTCTTGGTGCGGCCCTGGGCCACCTCGCGAATGAGCTTAGTCCAGAAACGGTCGTAGTCCTCGTCGCTCACCGCTCGCAGCCGCCACATTTCGGGACTGCCCAGATAAAACGATTGGCCTCGCCCGACGTTCTGCGATGCCATCAAGATCGGCGGTTCGGCGGCGGCTCGCGGATCGGAGAAGCGGGCGAAGACACGTGCTGCCGCCTTGTGGCCACCGGTCGGATAGGCCCGATAGAACCCGGCGAACTCCTTCCAACGAGCGGCCGATGTCGTCGGATCGTCGGTCAGTTGCAGGAAGCCCGCGCCGACTCCTTCCGGAGTGAAGGCGATCGGCCACGGTTGGCTCGAATCCTGATCGAACCGCGCGGCGGTGAAGTACGAACTGAGGAACACCGGGTACAGCTTCCGCAACGGCGAGAGTTCGTCCGTCGCCTCGTCAGCCCCCTCTGCACCGGATGCGACCTGCGGCGTGTTGACATCTCCCGCGACCAGAATCAGCCCGCCCGACTCATCGGCCACCCAGTCGTACACCAGCGGCAACGCATCTTTGGGGATCGACTTCCAATCGGGATCGAACGCGATGATCGCGTCGTATTCGTAGAGTTGTTCTCTCGTCGCGGGGAAGGCGAGCAGCAGGTTGTTCGACTCCTGACTCGTGCCGGGCGCACCGGTCTGGAGCAGCACGTCCACATCGAACGACTTGTGACGGAAGAGCATGTTGCGGACGAACTGGTAATCGCGCATCGGGCCACCCGCGACGAGCAGCACCTTGGTCGGCCGGTCAAACACCGTGACGGCAAACGTCTGCGAATTGTCCTGCGCGTTGAACTCAGCCACGCGCACGACCGGTGTCGCTCGAATCGTGTAGTTCGTGCGACCGGCCAGATTGGGAGTTCGCTCGAACTTCGCCTCGACTCGCGCCCCGTCTTCGAGCAGCGTGACCGACTTCTTTTCGATGAGCGACGGCTCGCCCTCTTCAGCCTCACCCTTGGCAAGCAGTTCGACCTCGACCTCACGCCCGGCCAGTCCCTGCCCCTGCACGAAGACCTTGATCTCGTAAGGATCGTTGATGGCGACATCGGTCGGCGACGCGACTTCGGCCACCGCGAGGTTGACGGGCTGCTCGGTCGTCCCCGTCCCGACCGTGATGAGCCGCGTCTTGGTCGAGACCGCGCGATCGTGAGCCGTCGCGACATCGACTCCCGCGTTGGAAGCCCCGTCGGTCACGATCACGATCCCTGACAGAGTCCGCCCCGCCGCCTGACGGATCAGTTCACCGAGGCTCTCACCCAGCCGAGTCTCCAACCCGCGCGGCCGCAACGTTTCATCCCAATCGAGCGGCGTCTCGACCTTCGTGGTCGCAGGCGTCCCGCCTGCGATTGCATTTGATTTGGATGTATCAGCAGGCGAACCGCCCGCTGCCACGTGAATCAGCGGATAGACCCGATGCGGCCCGGCCAGCGTCGAGTCAAACGTGAAGACTCTGACCTCATGCTGCTTGCGAAGTCGTTCGATGAGCGTCGTCTGCACGAGCAGCTTCTTCACCGCATCGGCTCGCGACGGCCCGCCCGTCGTACCGGGAGACGCATCCGCCGCCGGAGCTTCCGCCGGATGCCGCATCGACAGCGAAGTGTCGATCACCACGGCCACTCGCGACGGACGAAACGCCTGCTTCTGAGTTCGATCGGACGGATTGAGCGCGATCACCAACAACCCCGCCAGCACGCCCAACCGCAACGCCGTCAGCCACAGCTTCCATCCCACAGACAGGTCGCGCGTGTCGCGGACATACAGCCAGACAACCCACACCACGAGAGCCAGCCCGCCCCCCAGCAACAGCAACCAGCCGAATGGCGATTCCGGCCAGTCAAATTCGCGCGACGTGATCGTCGCCGAAGCATCAGCCGCGAAGAGGAACAGTGATGTGGTTGAACTTTCAAACATGCTAATGGGGTTTCGACCTTAAGGCCCTGAGGGCAATGCGATGTCAGCCTTGGGTATCTCTGCGGGTTGGTGCGAATTCGTGATCGAGCCAGTTTAGCCGTTCGGAACCAGACCGTGTTCTTGCAGTCGTTGCTTCAACCATGCCGAGTCCTCGTCGGGCAGCGGTGGGTTCAACGGTTGCTGATAGTTCAAACGATAGCGGCCCCGTTCGAAGCATTCGTCCAGTAGAGGTTGAAGTTCGAGAGCGACATCAACGTCCGTGGGACGCAGCGGAATACCGATGCTCGGAAGTGGCTGGCCGATCCCTGCCGGATAAAGGAACGCCTCATCGGGATGGGTCGCGCGACGGACGTTGATGAGGTACGGCGTCCGACACGTGCGCGGCAGTTTGTTCTCGGGCATTGCTAGGACGAAATGGCCACCGCGAATGAGGTCGATCTCTACCAGATTGACTCGCGCCATCACGAACTCGGTCTGCTTCTTGAAGTATGCCGCACGGCCCTCTGCGGTCTTGTTCCACGGGCTCAGTAGTTCGATGGCCGTAATCACTCGTCCCCCCGTGGAACGATCAAGGATTTCGATGTGGCGTTCTGTGCGAGGATCATCCCGCAATGCCACCACTGTTGGTTCGGCCACGGCAACCGCCGCTTCCGTCAAAACCGCCGTGCCGCCACCCTCGGTTGACTCGATCACGTTCACATCCGGATAGATTGTGCGATGCTCGATGTCGTAATCGACGGTCACACTTTCCTCGATCCTCGCTTCCAAATCGCCGGGCAAACGACGATTGAGGGCATCGCTGATGGCCACATTGAATCGCGTGTGAAAGTCTCCCCATCTCTGTTCGAGAAACGGGTTCATTCCTGGAAAGGGGTTCTGCATGGTGTGAAGTCCTCGTCACGAGACGGATGTCAGAGGTCGTTTGCGTTTCGCGTGGCTGCCAGTTTGATCGGGCAATTGGTTCTTTTCCGTCGCCCGTTGCGATGGATGGTAACTGAGCCGGTACGCCAGCGTCTGTTCGGCGACGAGGAACGCGAGCAGTGCCCAGAGCAGCCATTGGCGGATTTCGGACCCGGCCTCTTTTCCTTGGACCCATTCCAGTTGGCCGAATTCTTGGATGGTGACTCGATTGTTGGAGCCGATTCTCTTTCGCAAATCGGGGGTCGTGGCGAGTTGCAGGTCACCTTCGCGCGGCGTCACGTTATAGGCAACCAGCCGGTCCTCGCTGACCTGGCTTTGAGTCATCAGCCGCACCGTGTAGATGCCGGGATCATCGGTCTCGCGAAATGTGGCCGACAGTCGCAACGGCCCCTTCTTTCGAGCGGTGATCCCGTCACCTGTGAGCGGCACGGCGCTAGCCGCCGGTGAGCCGCTGTGTTTTTCCCTGTCACCGGCGGCTAGCGCCGTGCCGCTCACTGGTACATCCGCGTTGGCACCCAACTGCTCCGGCGACGCTTGCAGTCGAGTCGTTCGCTCGCCATCGGCACTCGGCGAGAGAACCTCCACGACATCGGTGTAGTCGGCGGGGTTGAGCGACAGTTGAATCGGTTCGCCGATCTGGCGTGTCTCGGGAGCGCGGTCGGTACGGGCGATCTGCTTGATGAGCTCCAACTGCACGACGACGTAGCTGTAATCGGTCGCCCAGTTGTTCCAGTCGGGTGAGACCGTCGTCAAGCATGTGAAAACTCGCCCCTTGCCAAACGAATGCTCGAACAGCAACGGATCACCGTTGCTGAGTGTGGCCAATGTTCGGACACGGTCCTTCCGCTGCTGATCGTCTTTCAGCCACTCCTTCGCCACTGGGAAGTACTTGTCGATCCGGACGCGGCTGATCGTCGAATCTCCTTCGCCTGAAAAGACGCGGAACAGCGGATGATCCACGGTGCGCAGATCGGCTCCCGCATTGGTCGAGTCGGCAGTGAGCTCCCTCGGAGATGCATCCAGCGTCACCGGGAACAGCCCTTCCCCCTTGCGATAGAGCGCGTCGTTGTAGTGCGCCGCACGCAACGCCGCGCCCGCGAACCACGCGAGGCCACCTCCCGCCGCGACGTATTTCTCCAGCGCGTCGAGAGCATCGGCGGGGATTTCTGGAACGTTGATGAGATAGATCGCGCGGAAGTCGTCGAGCGGTCGGCGACGGAGGTATTCGACGTTCTCGATCACCGGCGCGAAGCCCGTGCTTTTCGGGTCGGCGGCCAGAGCATCGGCCACATACGAACCGTCGTCTCCCGCCGGATCGCCATCGACGATCAAGACTGGCACGCCCTTCGGCACATCGACGGCGAGCGACCGCGCGTTGTCTTCGGCCAGCGAATCGGTGTCGAGACTCACACGCAGTTTGTGCTTGCCGGAAGTCGTCAGCCGGACATCGAACTCATGCGTGACCTCGGTCTGCGGATCGATCTTCTCGAACACGACGCTGGTCGGAATTTTCTCAGCGTTGTCGAACAGCGCGAGCCGCACATCGGTGGCTACTTGCATTCCAAAGTTCTTCACCGCGACCTTCAGCCTCAGCGGCACATCGGCTGCGGCGACTTGTACGTCACCAGACAGTTCGGTCACCGCCAAGTTCGCATGATGATCGGGCACAGTCCGGACGAGATTCACCGAAACACCCGCCGCCGTCAGTTCCTCGATTGCCGTCGAGATCGCCTTCTGATCCTGCCAGTCTCGTTCGCGGAAGTCGGAGATAACGTGCAGATGCTGCACGGCCCCCTTCTCTTCGGCCAGCAACTTCTTCGCCGCGCGCAACCCCTCGACCAGATCGAGCGCTTGATGAGTACACGGGAACGCCTGCGGATCGAACTTCGCCGACAACTCGGTGACAAAATCTTCGTTCACATCCCGCTCGGACAACACCGGTTGCTCGGGCTTCGACAGGCGAAGCAATGTGAACCTCTGAGTGTTCGGCTGCTCGGCTCCGCCCGACACGAGCCGGTTCACAATCTTCAGGGCCTCGCCGAATGAACTGGTCTCGCCCCAACGATCGCGCATCGAAAGGCTGTCGTCGAGCAGCACCACATGATGCGCGCGTGCCCCGCGAAAGATCGACATTTGCGATGGATCGAGAATCAACCGCGAGATCAGCAGCACAATCGCCGCCACGATCAACAGCCGCAGCAACAACAACAGAAGCTGCTCCAACAGCAACCGCCTGCGGTTCCGCTGCTGACTAGCGAGCAAAAACTCCATCGCCGCAAAACGAACCCGCCGAAACCGCATCCGGTTAATGAGATGAATGATGATCGGCGACGCCAGCAGCAGCATGCCGCCAGCCACAAACGCCGGATTGAAAAAGTGATTAGCCAGCCACGCGGTCATGTTTCGCGGAATCCGATACTAAGGGTTTTCTTCCGCAGCCAATCATCGACGCACCGGCGGGCATCTTCAACCGACTCGATTGGATTTCAATCGTGCCGTTCCGACTGTTGTCGTTTGCCTGTCCGACGTGTTTCAACAGACTGATCTGAACTACTTCGCGGCCATGTTCAACGACTTCACAAGGAACGCCCACAGATCGGCGGTTTCTTCGATGAGCTTCGCCGTTGGCTTGCCTGCGCCGTGACCCGCTCGCGTTTCGATGCGAATTAACGTGGGGGCGTCTCCCGTGTGATGTTCTTGCAGTCGCGCGGCGAACTTGAAGCTGTGGCCGGGGACGACTCGATCATCGGTGTCGGCGGTCGTGATGAGTGTCGCCGGGTACTTCGTGTTCGGCTTGAGATTGTGATACGGCGAGTACGCGTAGAGGGCCTTGAACTCGTCGGCGTTGTCCGCGCTGCCAAAGTCGTCCACCCAGAAGCGACCGGCGGTGAATTTCTGGAATCGCAGCATGTCCATCACGCCGACGGCGGGGAGACATGCCGCATAAAGGTCTGGTCGCTGGGTCAGGCACGCACCGACCAGCAGCCCGCCATTGCTGCCTCCCTGAATCGCCAGCTTCTTCGGGCTGGTGTACTTGTTCGCGATCAGCCACTCGGCGGCGGCGATGAAATCGTCGAAGACGTTTTGCTTTTTGAGCTTCGTCCCCGCCTGGTGCCATTCCTCACCGTATTCGCCTCCGCCGCGCAGATTGGCGACGGCGAGGACTCCACCCAGCTCCAACCACGCCACGCGCGCGATCGAGAAACTCGGCGTCAGCGGGATGTTGAAGCCGCCGTAACCGTAGAGCAACGTCGGCTGCGAGCCATCCAGTTTCATCCCCTTCTTGTGAGTCAGGAACATCGGCACCTTCGTCCCATCCTTGCTCGCATAGAAGACCTGCTTGACCTCATAGTCGTCCGCATTGAACTTCACCTTGGCCTGTCGCAGCAGCTTGCTTTCGCCGGTGAGCAGGTCGTAGCGGAAGATCGACGGCGGCGTCGCGAAGCTGGAGAACGAGTAGAAGGTCTCGGTGTCAGTCCGCTTCCCGCCAAAGCCCACCGCTGTACCGATGCCAGGGAATGCGACCTCACGTACAAACGCCCCATCGACCGCGTGCAGCTTGACCTGCGTCTTCGCGTCCTTCAGATATGTGAGGACGAACTGGTTGCCCACGAGGTCCGCGTTGATGAGCGTCTCGGTGGACTGAGGGATCACTTCGCGAATGCGTGGCAGCGCGACTCCTGTCCCCTCGCCCCCCGCCTTGGGGGGGAGAGGGTTAGGGTGAAGGGGGCGATCCGCAGTTTCGGCGTTGTCTGGCGATCTCGCTTCCTGTCGCGGAGCGACAGGGCTACCTTGCGCGACAGTGCTACTTGATGCGACATCGATCGCGACGATCCGCTTCCTCGGCGCATTGAGGTCCGTCACGAAGTAGAACGTCGTTCCATCGTTGCCGATGAACGAGTACTCCTGATCGAAGTTCTCGATCAGGTCGATCGGCATGCCGTAGGGTTC
>JAYTXB010001093.1:0-17461 GCA_043743205.1 Schlesneria sp. | reverse complement strand
TCGCGCAGCGCGAGGACGGCTCGTTCGAGTTCGTTCCGTTTCTTCAGCACCTCGGGCGGCAGCGCGGAGTCGGTCGAGTTTCGGATGAGATGCCACTGGTGAGCCTGTTGGCCGTCGAGTGGCTTGCCGTCCTTGGTCTCTTCGATCGGCATGAGTCCCCGGAACTGATCGGCTCGCACACCGAGGCCGTCGCCGCTGTCGTCGAGCAGCGAATGCTCGGTCAGCAGGCGACCGTCGGTCGAGTAAAACTCGGCCGTGCGGCGCGAGGCCGCGAGGTACGCCTCCCACAACGACGTTTGATCGTCCTTATCGAGATCAGCCTGCGGATCGGCGATGGCCTGCGAGAGGAAGTCGCCGAACCGCGCGAAGTTCTGCTCGACCCCACTCTTCGTCGCCGCGATCACGACTCGATTCGGCCCCGCGAGCGCGCCGAGAAACGGAGCACTCGCGGCGGCACAGTTCACGATCGCCGTCGGTCGCGCGACCGGCTTCAACCACTCGGCCAACTCTTTCGCCGAGACATCCGGCCCGCGCAGGTTGAACTTCGCCTCGCGCTTGTCGAACGTGCCGTGTCCGATCAACACGATCCACAGCTCGGCACTCTTCTCGCTAACGGCGGCCTCGATGGCGAACTGCAACCGAGTTCGGTCCACCTCTTTCGAGTCACCTGCGTCACGACCAATCGCGATCACATTGTGCCCCGCCTGTGTCGCGGCAGTCTGCCACCGATCAGCCCATTCGTGAAACGGCTTCTCAAATTGCACGGCCCCGCCCGCTCCGACGACCACGATGACGGTTGGCTTGCCAGACGCGAGAACCTCCGCATCTGAAGCGTACAAACAAACTGGAGTCGTAAGGTGCGACACGAACATCGCGATCGTCACCACCACCATTGCCCAGCCGACGCACAGGTGTTGTTGCGGTGTCCACTGTGAGTCGCGAAGCGACGACAGCGAATAGCCGTGGGCGCAAGCCCACGGACGACCGACAACCGTGACCATCAGAGCCGCAAAGCGGCGGCAGATGCCGACGATCCGAACACTACCGCCGCTTCGCCGCTCAAGCCGATTCCACCCACCGCTGACCTTGGGCTGACGCCCAAGGCTACTCGCTGTCGCTGCTTCGCAGCTTGAAATCAACCGACACCGCTGCTGAGTGCTTTGAGATTCCTTCTGCCTCCTGACTCCTGCTTCCTGACTCCTGCTTCTCATGGCAACCCCCGATAGCGTCTCAAGCCCCATTCGCCGCACAGGCAACCGACGATCAGCAGCCAGACCCAGGGCTGATTCCACAACGCCGTCGTGTAGGCTTCGGTCAGCGGAGCCTTTCGATTCGGCAGGGACTTCACGAAGGCTTCGAGATTGTCGGCGTTGACCACTTCGCCTCCGGTCTGCTTCGCGAGCGACGCCAACAGTTCGACGTTGGGAGCGACACGCTGAAACTCTTCTGCGGCGGGATCGGCCACCCAGCCGGTCTCGCTCTTGCCGAGTGGCTTGCCGTCACCGTCGATCACTTCCACACCGACGTGGTACTTGCCCGATTGCCTCGACGCGAACGTCGTTTCGTACAAGCCCGCTTCGGCGAGAGACGGTTCGGCCGGTTGAGCCACCGTCGTGCCGTCGGGCAGTCGCAGTGTGACGTTCACCGCTGCGTTGTCTTGCGGCTGGAACTCGTTCGTGCGGATGCGGGCTTCGACGCGCGTCAGCGGCTGGCCCACGTCGACTCGCTCTGTCACCTTGAGTTCAATTCGATCGGGCACGTCGGCGATCAGCCATCTCACCATCTGTCGCCACGCCTTGCCGAGATCATCCTTCTCACGCTGATCGTCGGTCCGTTCGAGTTGCCAGCGCCAGAGGTCTCCAATCAACATCGCCGAGCAACGGCCGCGTCCGAATCGCTGCACTGCCAGCGCAGGATGCTTCTGTCCGCCGTTGTCAGTCACTTCGGCGATCACCGTCGCGCCGGGCTTGATGCTGCCCGATTGATTGAGCGTGCGAAAGTTCGGCAGTTCCTTGAGTCGTTGCGTTTCCTCGGTCTCGGTCGAACGCAGCCGCGCCCACGGTTGGAGCCAGCCATCGCGAGTCAGCGACAACCGAAAGCCGCCTGCTGTGGCCGCCTCCGCTGTCGCCGCAGTTGCGTCGAGATAGAGTGGCATCATGCGTCCAACCGGAGTTCGTTCGTAGCCGCCGTGATGGAAGGACTCCGCCCCGCCAAGCATCAGCAGTCCGCCGCCCCGCTCGGATACGAACCGCTCCAACAGCGCGAGCTGATCGGCGGTGAAGAACTTCGCCTCCAAGTCGTCCACGATCACCGCATGATATTGGTAGAGATCCTCGGCCTTTTTGGGGAAGCCGTCGCGCAGCTCGTTGGGGTCGCGCGTGTTGAGCCTCACCAGCACCGGCTGATCGTAACGCTCGGTCTCTTCGTTCGTCCGATCGAAGCCACGGAAGAGCGGGTTCGTCGATTCGCCATCTTTGCTCCGCCAATCAAACTTCGGCTCGCGCCGCGCCACGCGGATCACACCCGTCATTTGAACCTGCTCGTCCGACTCGATGGCTCGCCGCAGGAACTTGAACTCCCAGTTGGGCCGTCCCGACAGATAGAGGACGCGGTACGGCCCGGCTCCGCGATCGACGGCCACCAGCCGACGATTGTTCGCCGCCGTCGATTCGTCTTCCGACTTGATCGCGTCCGATTCGATCTTCACCTCGTAGAACGACAGGCCCGGTTTGAGCGGCTTGATCTGGAACCGAAACGCCAGCGGTGACGAGTCGCCTCCCAACGCCTGCGACTCCTCCTTGACGACCTTGCCGTCCTCATCGAGCACCTTCGCCGTGACCTTCGATTTGGCGAGGCCAAGCTGCGAAACATCGGCCTGAATCGTGACGGGAGCATCCTCAAACGCGGTCGTCGTCACGGTCAGATGGCTGATCGCCAGATCACGATGTCCGTCGCCGCTGCCAATCACTACGGGATAAATCGGCGGCAGACCCGTCGCGTCGAACGGAGCGGATGTCGCGCCGGTCGCGATGCCGTCCGTGACGAGCAGCACGCCAGCCAACGGCCGATCCTTGAACCGCTCCTTCAGGTTGGCCAACACCGCATGGAGATTGGTCCGTGAACCTGCGAACTCCAACCGCGAGAAGTCCGCCACGCTTTGCAGCCGCGAATCGAAGACATACCGCCGCACATCGAAGTCCTGCGCCAACCGCACCTGCCACGGAGCCTCTTCGTTCGTGAGCAACTTCTTGAGCAATTCGCCTCGCGCCGCATCGGCCTTCGGATCCCGAATCGTCAGGCTCTGACTGTCATCGGCGAGGATCGCGAACAGATTCGCCCCCGGCCGCGCCCGCTGCCCGCTCCACAACGGCTCCATCAGACAGAGACCGAGCAACGTCAGAGCAACCGTCTTGCACGCCCCGGCCATCCACCGCGTGCGCGTGTCGAGCAGCGCCGTCGAATACCGCCACCCCACAATCAACACCGCCACCCCGATCAGCGCCAATGCAGGCCCGATCCATTCCCGACCGCCAATCACGAGTGATGCAAGCATGAGCAGTAAGTCTTCGTCTTGTCCCCTCGTCCAGGCCTTGCGGGGAAAGGGTGAGGGGTGAAATTGGCAGAATATCAACCGCAGGTAACTAGACGCGTTAATCCAAAAACTCTTTGCTTGGAATGGTTGGCGAGTTTGAAACCGAAATGTGAGGTCCAAGCGCCCGCTGCACCGCGAGAAGGTTTCGCCAATGCATGAAAGACGAAGCCAACAATACGCCGCCAAGTACAAATCCAACGAACTCCCGATATGGCCAAGGGGTAGACAGGCTCAGTAACCAAGCAAATACCGCAACCGGAACGACTGATGTCAGAATGTGAGATGTAATTTGTGCAGCCAGATTTGGCATGAAACCAAACCATTGTTCACATACTTCGTCGATCTCGCCATTTTTCTTTCCGAGGCAGACCAGCAAAAAAGATAGATGAATACAGCTAAGCCACAGAACACCCGCAACGGCAATTGGGAATGCGATTGAGGCGCTTGCAATACTCGCTGACAGCCCAAAAAGACTGATCCGTTCCGTTTGATTCGCAATCCGAATCGCCACTGTTGTAATCGCCTCTTCAATCTCCTTAGTACCGATTTCCGACCAGGCGTGATGGCTCAAAGGTAGCCATGCCTTTCTATTCTGGTCCGAATTGTCAACTAAAAGTGGCAACAAGTCCTTTGTGTCACGTTGCTCCGACAACCATGCCATGTACGGCGTGATCTGAATGGAATTGCACGATGCGCAACTCCAAGAGCCATAAATGTTGGTACAAAGTTTTTTGGTTGCACCTGCTTCAGTGAATTCCATTTCAAGGCGTGCGACAGTCGGCAAACAACCTGATGCGGTGCAAGGTGAAGGACCTGATTCGTTTGTTCCATTGTCGTTTGATGGTGCAGTAACAATTCGCCAAGCCGTAAGTGTGGCCAAGGGACGCTCAGCTAAGATCGTCCTGAACCGCTTTGCGAAGTCTGCGATATCAGGCTCAAACACTTGCAATGACTCAGGCCGCAATGCGTTGCTGTCATGACGAACAAGGTATCTGTAGGCATCCGAGACGGTGACGAATCGTTGAGGCAAATCGCATTTGAAAGGTATTCTCTTCCCCCATCCTCGAAAGCACTCTGGATCAATTGTCGCGTACTCTACTGTTTGCGTAGTAGCAAGACGGAAAGTGATTCTTATCCCGTCCTTCAAGAACTCAGTGATTTCAATCTCATCATTCTTTCTTGCGGATTGTGTCGGAGACGACGCAGGAGATGCTGCGGGAGATTCATCGAGTGTTGCCGGTTTGGGTGCATTTTCTACGGGCGGAACGGGTGCCGCACCGGGTGAACGTACTTCTGGAATCACCTCCACAGGATTCATCGCTTTCTGTAGCAGAAAGAATTGCTGCCGATTTAGCTCTTTTTCGACATGCGATTGATACTCACCTGTGTGACTCAACACGTCGCGTAGACGTTCGAGTTCTATCTGCGCATTGCGGTAGTGTTGCACTCCACTCGACGGGGAGATGAGAAAGGCCGCCACCGTAGCTGACGCGACGATCACTAGGTTCGTGTAGAGTCGAATGGCTTTTGCTAATTCAACCATTATTTGTTTTCTCACGAGAAGATTGTTCTGTGGTTTTACGGCGAGGTGGCGTTGGATGACACATCAACTTCTCAAAACTGTGCCACTGCTTCGGAGTCCTCGGAGAAGCAGTGCGAGTGGCAGGACAACTCTCCATCGGCACTGCGCGTCCCAAGGTGGACAAGCAGTGGCACGGCTGACTTGATCTGGCTATCCAATCCGCCTCGACCAGTAGTTCGGCTTCTGGCTTGCATGAGCGACGGCAAGGATTGCGACTTCGTTTGGGAGCAATTCACAAACGACCATGAAAGGGAACCGACGCAGAAACGTCCTTCGGATGTTTCTGCCGGGCGGCAGTGTTTCGAGCCGTGGCAGGCGGTCGGCACGTTCTTCGATGCGGCGTCGGGCCTCGTCATACGCTGCGAGAAACCGGAGGCCGACACCTTGTTCACGGTCCTCATACCAGATGGCGGCTTGGTAGAGTTCCTCTTCAGCCTCGGGAAGAATGCGGACATTCACGTCGCTGTCCTTGCGGCCAATCGTTGGCGAAGCCGCTCGACTGTTCCGGCGGCATCCAGCGACTGAACCTTGCCGGTGCGATAGGCGTCAGACCTCGCGAGAATTTCAGCAGCCCAGGCTGCGTCCACCTCGGCCTGCCCCTCCTGCGGTTCGAGGCTACTGAAGAGCGCCACCCCCAACAATTCCCGCTCGCTTGGAGGAAGTTCCAGCGCATGAACTCGAATCTCGTTGGTCGTCATCGTATTGCTCCTTGATGGTCAAAACTTCACTGTCGAATATGCCTCTGCATTTGTCGTAGCAGTAAACGAGGACGTTCGTATCAAGCGTCTTCATACAGCGCCTCGCGGTTGAACTTCTCGCCACCCGACCCCGTGGGATGTTCATCGCAGAACTTGCGCCAACCGGCCAGCCCGCGCTGCATCCGTTCACGCCAGTCTTCCAGCGGCTGAACCTGCACGGTCACTCGGCTGTGGTTCGGAAAACTGACGGGTTGATCGAGTTGAATCGCTCCATCAACGAATGTTCCGGTAAGGGTTGTTGTCACGGCAAGTTCCTGACAGTGGAGTTGTTGTTTCAGTTTTGCTTCTTTTCGGCATCGGCCTTTGAACTTTCGGCCTTCCCGCTGCCAAGCCGTTCGTAATACCCGCGCACCAAGTCTCGATACCTCGTCGGGACGGGGTCGCGATCGACGGGGACGAGGGAGTCGGGGGACTCGCGGCGGGAGATTTCTTCGGCGAGTTGGCGTTGGAGTTCGGTCAGCGGTTCTCTCACCGTGGAGCGAACCAAGTCCCAGTTGGGGTCTTTGGAGTGACGTTTGAAGTCGGCGCGGACGCTTTGGGCACGCTCGCGAACTTTGGCGACTTCGGCTTGGAGTTTGGGGTCGCTCACCATCGACTCGACATCGCGCAGACGTTCATTCCATTCGGCGAACTTCTCTCCGGTGAGCGGCCCGCCCTGACCACCGGGTCCGCCTCCTTGGCCACTTTGTTCGCTCCCTTCTTGCTTGCCGCCGGGGCTTGGGCGTGAGCCGCCTGGTTGGGGCTGACCTCTCAATCCCGCTCGTCCGGGTTGTTTGGAAGGTTCGCTGCCGGGAGGCTGATCGCCGGGCGAGTCACCTTGTCCGCCTGTTCCCTGACCTTGTGAGCCGCCCTGTCCCGGCTGGCCGTTGGAATTCGGTTTGCCCTCCGGCGAGGGTTGGTTCTTGAACGGTCTTGCGTCTCCGGGGCGAAACATTGGGCGAGCCGGTCTTGGTTGACCATCACCAGCCTGTCCCGGCTGCTTGCCAGCGCCTTGAGGCTGACCTTCACCCGGTGATTGGCCTTCCTTCGGTGAGCCTTCGCCCTTGCCGGGCTGGTTGGATGGCTCACCTTTTCCATCTTCGGAGGGCGTTACTTTTCCCGGTTGGCCTTCACCCGGCTTGCCTTCACCTTGCCCCGGCTTCTCGCCGTCTTTGCCCGGCTGGCCATCCCGTCGGCGGAGCGACGGGTCAACGGTAGGCTTGCCATCGGCTCCGGGTGTGTCGCCCTTCGACTCGCCATTGCCCTGTTGCTCGCCGTTCTTCTTCTCGCCGTTGCCCGATTGTTGCATCGCGATCTCTTTGTCGAGTTGTTCGGCGAGGTCGGCCAGTTCGCGTTTGGCTCGTTTCAACGATTCGACCTCATCGCCAAGGATTCCTTCGGCCGCCTTCTCGATCCCCTCTTTAAAACGGTCGATCCCTGCGCGAGCCTGTTCCTCGGCCTTCTGCGCTTCGGGAAGGAACCCGGCGCGGAGCAATTGCGATGTCGCATCGAGCGCCTGATCGGTCTTCATCTCACGCGACGAACGAACCGTGTCGTAAAGCTGTTTCGAGAGAAGCGGCTCGGCGGTCTCAGACTGCTCGACGACCTCCCTCACTTCATCCACGAGCTTGTTCGCCTGCTGACGTTGCTCCTGGAACTCAGCCTCCAGATTTTGACGGTCCTTCGATTGGCGGAGCGAGCGGTTCGAGTCGTCCTGCAACGCGGAGAGTCGCTCGGCGAGTTGCTGTTCGTTCTCGGCAAGTTGTCTGGCCTCTTCACGCAGCGACCGCATCGCGTCGGCGAATTGAGCGGCCGTCTGTTTGCGGAAGTCTTCGTGGAGTTGCTTCAACTCCTGTTCGGCTCGCGTTCCAGCATTGATCGCTTGCGAGAGCTGGCCCTCGCGCAGCTTCTCGGTCGCATCGACCATCTGCTTGCGGGTCTGCTCCAACTGTTCGCGCGTGTCGGCCAGTTTCTCCTGCTGGGCCGACTGAGTCATCTTGTTGCGCAGCTCGTCCGCGTCGTGAAGCAACTGCTGCTGGTCGTCGCGCAATCGTTTGAGTTGCCGCTCCAACTCTTCCTTCTCGGCTTCGGTCTTGGCGGTACGGAGAGCCGCCTCCAGTTCCTTGAGTTGTTCGTTCACGCCTTGCTGACGTTTGGCCAACTCCTTGAGCCGGTCGAGCATCGCGAGGTCTGCCTGCTGTTGCTGACCGGGCTGTTGTTGAGCCTGCTTCTGTGATTCGTAGCGGTTCTTCTTGTTGTCGAGTTCCAGTTGTTGCATCTGCTGTTCGGCGGGACTGGCACTGCCCGCGGAGCCGCTCGCACTTTGAGCGCCCTTCATGATGAGATGCTCTTTCGCTCGCAGCTTGAGCAGTCCCTGATAGGCCACCTGTTCGGCAGTCGCGGCGGCGGTGAGCGGCGTGAGACTCGCCTCGCTCAACGACTGGCCCAGCGCTCGGTCAGCAGCGGCCATCTTCTCGGCAATCGAGGTGAGGATCGGTACTGACTTCGCGTCGGTTCGTTTCTCGGCGAGGGCCTCCAACTGTTCGATCGCCTTCTGCTGACTCTGGCGAATCACGGTCACTTGCTCGGCGAGCTTCGTGTCCCATTTCGACTGATACGACCGGGCCAGCTTCCACGTTGCGACGACGATCTGCTTCTGCAATTCGGCGAGCTTCGTCAGTGGGTTGCCTTGTTGTTGAGCTCCCGCCGCTTGCGATTGGCCGCCCGGCGGCGACTCAAGCTGGCGAAAGATTTCCTCAAACGGCCGGACCTCGGCGAAGAACAGGTCGCTGCTGGTGCGACGCTGCTGTCCGTCGGGACCGAAGTCGTCGGCATAGACGTAGTACGAGATCAGTTCGTCCGGCTCGACCTTCAGTTCTTCGAGCCGTTGCAGGTGCGACATCTTCCGCTGCTGCGAGCCTTGCTGATCTTTGCCCAGCGTGATCGTGATCGGCTCGCGTCCGGGGATGCTGAGGACGATGCCGGTCTCGACGAGGCCGAAGTCATCCGACGCGCTCGCTTCGACCAGGACCTCTTCGAGTGGCGAGACCTTCACGTCCTGACCGGGGAACGCGAGCTTCAGTTCGGGCGGACGATTGGGAACCGCCTCGAAGCGGAACTCTTCTGAGTCGCGGTTCACTCGCCCGGCAGCATCCGTCAGCACGAGCTTCATTCGGTGCCGCTTCTTCGGCAGGAAATCGACTCGATAGATGAGCGGGTTCGCCGGGTCGGCCACCAGCGCGACCGAAGTCCCGTCATTCTCGACCAGCTTCGCCGACGCGAGCGGCTTGTTGACTCGACACGCCACGCCAATCGTCGTCCCTTCGACCACGGTTGCCTCGAACGCATCTTCGAGCTGCTTCATGTCGAGGCCGGTGTAACTCGGGAATTTCAATTCCAAGTCGGACCGCACGAGCGACGGCAGGTCGTAAACTGTGATCTTGAACTCGCGTGTTTGTTTGCCGTCGTAATCGACCAGATACGTGAGGTCGTGTTTCAACGCAGGCAACCGCCCGCCGAAGAGCGGATCGTCGAGACTCTTCGTCAGCGGCAGGCGCTGTTCGGCGCTGCCAGCTTCGCGCCAGACCAAGTTGACAGTGGCGGGTAGCTTCGCAACGAACCGTGCCAACACGAGCAAGCTACTGCCGCGTTCGACTTCCACATCACCCGGTTCGATCGTTGGTCCGGCCTCCGGAGTTTGAGCCGATTGAAACGGCGAACGACTTGTTACGGCGGAGGCGCGCTGCGCCGCTGTTGGCAGCAGACTGAGGCAGATCGTGACGAACGCCACCAGCGCGGCGGACTGACCGAGGAACGCGTTCCTCATCCGCTTCGCCGGGATCGCGTCGGCCCAATCGTTGATGTGCGAGTGATGGACGGCCTCCGCGATCACTTGCCGTTGCAGCACGTTCCAACGCCCTGACTGCACATCGGGCGACTGTTCGAGTGCCGCGAGTAAGCGCGAGTCGAGTTCCGGAAACGCGTGTTCGATGTGTCGCGCGATGTCGGCTTTGGTCAGTCTCATCGACTTCGATCGCGCCCACAGCAGCGTCGCGGTCAGCCACGAGCCACCGACAATCGCCGCAAACGCCAAGGCATACGGCCGACCGAGACAGAGCCATGCGAATGCCAGCACCGCAAACCCGATCCAGCACCACGTCAACTGCCGCCACAACCAGAGCCGGCCCAGACGCTGACCGACGCGCGACAGTTGCTCGCGAAGCTGAAGTTCGAGCATGGCGATCTCTTCGTATCGAGGAGGAGTGAGAGGAACCCAAACGTGGAGTTTGGGCAGGATACCCGTGGTTCAGACAGCCGTCACGCCCCAGTTGCGGCGGGGGGTGGGCTGAATTCCGGCGGCTGGCTCGCAATCCGTTCGTCGCCCGCAGAGTTTGCCTGATGGGCATGACCGGGAGGAACTGTCGCCGACTGTCGCGTTCCGACTATTCGGCTTCGACGTTGAATCCGGCGCGGACGATACTTTGACGGCAAGGGACACGGATCGTCGCTTGCACGGAAGTGTCTTTATGGAGCCGGTCATGAAGCAACTGTTCCGTCAAGGAAGACGGGCGGTCTGTGTTGCGGCGCTGCTGGTGGCATGGCCGCTCGGTTGCTCCTCGACACGGGTCGCTCGCGTGGCGCAGAAGTCGCCGGTCGATCTGGCTGCTGTTCAACGAGTCGCTGCACCCGAGGAAACGCCTGTTGGTCGGTCGAGTCTCTCGACAGGGTCGCGCGTCGATAGCGAATCGCCCACCGATGCGGGACTCCCGTCGCGCATCACTCAAGTCGTCGCCACTGACGAAGTGTCGAGTGAGAGTGCTGCGGAGCCAGTCACCTCAACGCCGCTCCCGACCAGCGAGGGGAGTTCGACACTGGTCGCCAGTGCGACGCAGTCCAACTCGTACCCGCTCGATCTGAGCGGTGTATTGGGCTTGGCCGATGGTCAGAACCCGCAAGTGAGCCTCGCTCGCGAGCGAATCAACGAAGCGTATGCCCAGGTCGATCGAGCCGACATCTTGTGGCTGCCATCACTCCGGGCAGGCGTGAACTACAACAAGCACGAAGGAGCGATTCAGGATGTCGCCGGGAACGTTTTCAACACGAGTCGCGGTGTCCTCTATGGTGGACTTGGGGCGGGAGCAGTGGGAGCGGGATCGCCTTCAGTGCCGGGACTGGTCGCCAACTTTCATCTGACCGATGCGATCTTCCAACCGAAGATCGCTCGTTATCAAGCATCGTCGCGACAGTTCGCCGCCACGTCCGCTCGCAACGATGTGTTGTGCGATTCGGCCGTGGCCTACTTGGAATTGCTGCGTGCCGAACAACGACTGGCGATCGCCCGCGAAGCCCGCGAGAAGACGAACCGTGTTGCCAAGCTGACGGGTGAGTTCGCTCGCGTGGGCCAGGGAGCCGTCGCCGATCACGATCGGTTGCTGGCTGAGTTGGCCGCGCGAGACGGCGATCTCTCGCAGGCGGAAGAACTCGTGCAGACGGCGTCCGCCAAGTTGGCCTTTCTGATTCATGCCGATCCGAGTGTGGCAATCACGACCAACGAACCATTCGTCGTACCGCTCAGCTTCACAGCGCGCGAAACAACCGCGCAGGAACTGGTGGCACAGGGACTCAGCCGCCGCCCCGAATTGGCCGAACATCGGCAACTGGTCGGTGAGGCGTGCGAACGCTTGCGGCGCGAGAAGTATGCACCGCTCATCCCGAGCCTGTTGCTCGGTGTTAGCTACGGTGGGTTCGGTGGTGGCCTCGGCAGCAACCTCACGAACACGGCGGATCGCTTCGATGGCGATGCGGTCGCGTATTGGGAAGTTCGCAACCTCGGCTTCGGCGAACAGGCCGTGCGCTCGGAAGCCACCTCGCGACTCCGGCAGGCACAATGGCGCGAAGTCGTCGTGATGGACCGCATCGCTCAAGAAGTAGTCGAAGCACACGGCCAAGTGGAGTCCCGTCACAAGCGGATCGAACTCGCCAAGTCGGGTATCCAAGCAGCCGAACGCTCGTATGACTTGAACGTGCAGCGGATCGAGAACGCCAAGGGCCTGCCGATCGAAGCCCTGCAATCCGTGCAGGCTCTCGCGCAGGCTCGTCGCGACTATCTCAACGCGGTCATCGACCACAATGTCGCCCAACTGCGACTCTGCCGAGCGACCGGGTGGTTCGAGGAAGTGCCAGCCGCTGGACGCTGAGAGCTTGGGAGTGAAACGCGCTGTGAAGGGGCTGGGCCGCACGCTACCCTCGGCACCGTCTGTCGCCGTGCCTCTTCCGAACGAGATCGTCCATGAATCTGATTGTTTTCGCCCTGCGCCGTCCGCTGACCGTGTTGGTTGCCATCGTCGCCGTTGGCCTCTCGTGCGGCGTGGCCCTGCGTCCCAAGAGCTGCGATGCGTGGCTCGCAAAGTACGGGATCGAACTGCCTCTCAAACGGATGGCCGTCGATATCTTTCCGTCGCTCAATCTGCCCGTGATCTACGTCTGTCAGCCTTACGGCGGGATGGACCCGGCGCAAATGGAGGGGTTGCTGACCAATTACTACGAGTACCACTTCCTTTACATCAGCAATATCCATCACGTCGAGAGCCGCAACGTCCAGGGGATGGCCCTGATGAAGTTGCAGTTTCATTCGGGGACCAACATGGCGCAGGCGATGGCCGAGACCATCAACTACGTCAACCGGTCTCGGGGCAAGATGCCACCCGGCACGATCCCGCCGTTCGTCATGCGGTTCGACACCGGCAGCGTACCGGTTGGATATCTCGTCCTCTCCAGCGCGACGAAGTCCGTCAATGAGATTCAGGAACAGGCGCTGAACAAAGTCCGGCCGATGTTCTCGACACTGCCAGGCGTCTCGGCCCCGCCGCCGTTTGGAGGGAGTGACCGCTCGATCGTGATTCGAGCCAATCCGGATCGACTCCGTTCGTATGGCATTTCACCCGATGATGTCGTGACGGCGCTGGCAGCGGGCAACTCAGTCAGTCCCTCTGGCAACATCCACATCGGTGACAAATACCCCATCGTTCCGACAAACGCGGTGGTGAAGAACCCGCAGGATCTGGGAGCCATCCCGCTCAAACAGTCCGGCAGTTCCACGGTCTATTTGCGCGACATCGGCATGATCGAGGACGCGGCCGACACCACCACCGGATACGCGCTGGTGAGTAGTCGTCGCGCGGTCTATATCCTCGCGACCAAGCGTGCCGAAGCCTCGACGATGTCCGTGATCGACGAGATCAAGTCGGCCCTGCCCCGGATGCAGAAGGAACTTCCCGACGATATCAAGGTCACGTTCGAGTTTGATCAGTCGCCGTATGTCACCCGCGCGATCAACAGCCTCTGGAGCGAGGGCCTACTGGGGGCATGCCTCACCGGATTGATGGTCCTTGTCTTCCTGCGTGACTGGCGCAGTGCCCTGATCGTGGTGTTGAACATTCCGCTGGCGATCATGTCGTCGGTCGTCGGCCTTTGGCTGTGCGGACAGACGATCAACCTGATGACGCTCGGCGGACTGGCCCTAGCGGTGGGCATCCTTGTCGATGAGGCGACCGTCGAGATCGAGAACATCCACACGCAGTTCCACCACACGAATTCCGTGGCCCGAGCCGTCCGCCTCGGCAACGCCCAAACAGCCGTCCCGCGCCTGCTGGCGATGCTCTGCATCCTCGCGGTCTTTGTCCCCTCGTTCTTCATGGAGGGAGCAGCCCGCGAACTGTTCGTCCCGCTGTCGCTCTCCGTCGGCTTCGCGATGATCGCCAGTTACTTGCTGTCGAGTACGTTCGTCCCGGTCGTCTGCGTGTGGCTGATGAGGAGTCGAGGGCTGAGAGTTGAGAGACAAGAGCCAGAGAAGACGAAGGATGCAAGCGCTGATCCAGACGGCCGTCAGGCCGGAGTTGTCCCCTCGCCCCGGCTTTGCGGGGAGAGGGCTAGGGTGAGGGGATTCGATGAAGAGAACGCCGCCGAACTCGCCAGCGACTCCACTCTTCCTCCCTCCCCTCGGCGGGGAGGTCCGGGGAGGGGGGCCGATGAGCAATCGACACCTGAGCCGTCATCGCCACCCCTCCCTAACCCTCCTCATCAAGGGGAGGGAACAGGAACGGAAGAACCCCTCACCCTAGCCCTCTCCCCGCAAAGCCGGGGCGAGGGGACAGGAAAAGATCCTCGCAAACCGTTCCTCATTGTTCAGTACTCATCACTCATTGCTCTCCTCGTCACGTTTCGTCCGCTGGTCGTGCTCGTCTACCTCATCGCCTGCGGCGGGATCATTGCTTCGGTCGGCAGTCGGCTTGGTTGGGAGATTTTTCCATCCGTGAATGTCGGCGAGTTTCGCCTGCGACTGCGCGCTCCCGACGGCACGCACATCACGAAGACCGAGCAGATCACGCTCGAAGTCCTCGACGTGATTCGCGAGCAGATCGGTGGTCAGAACATCGAACTGACGCTCGGCTACGTCGGGACGGTTCCACCCAGTTTCCCGATCAACGCCGTCTATCAATGGTCTCGCGGTCCCGAGGAGGCATTGCTGCGGATCGCCCTCAAGCACGGCAGCGGCATCAGTACGGAAGCGATGAAAGAGACTCTGCGGGCCGAGTTGGCGAAGCGGCTCCCTGACGTGCGATGCTCGTTCGAGCCGGGTGACATCATCAGCGAGGTGATGAGTTTCGGCTCGCCCACGCCGATCGAGATCGCCGCTCGCGGCAGCAGCCTCGACGACAATCGGGCCTTCATTCTCAAGGTCAAAGCCGAACTGGAGAAGCTACCGTTCCTGCGGGACATTCAAGTCGCGCAGTCGCTCGATTACCCGACCGTCAACGTGCAGATCGATCGCGAGAAGGCGGGACTCAGCGGTACCACTACCGCTCAGATTGTGAGGTCGATCGTGGCGGGAACGTCCTCGACGCGATTCCTGGTGCCCATCTACTGGCCCGACCCAAAGAGCGGCATCGGCTATCAGGTGCAGCTTGAGATCCCGCAGCCCGTCATGCGCTCGGCCGAAGACCTCGGCATGGTCCCCGTGAATCACAGCGGCGACCGCGCACTGCTGCTCCGCGACGTGGCCGACATCAGTCCCGGCAAGATGCCCGGCCAGTTCGACCGCTACAACATGAAGCGCGAAATCACACTGACCGCCAACATCGAACCGCTCGGCGCGGGGGGACTCGATCTCGGTCGAGCGTCCCAAAAAATCCTGGCTGTTCTCAAACGCTTGGAGAAGTCGGGCGAACAGCCTGCCAGCGTGACGACCGAGTTGCGCGGACAGATTCCCCCGATGAGGCAAATGCTGAGCGGTCTCGGCATCGGCCTGCTGTTGGCGGTCGTCGTGATCTTCCTGATGCTGACCGCCAACTTCCAATCGCTGAGGCTGTCGCTGGCCACGGTCTCGACTGCCCCGGCTGTCATCGCGGGAGTCGTCGTCGCCCTCTACTCGACCGGCCAGACGATCAACATCCAGTCGTTCATCGGCTCGATCATGGCCATCGGCGTCGCGATGGCCAACGCGATCCTGCTCGTCACGTTCGCCGAGCAGCGTCGTCACGCCGGCGACTCCGGCCGCGAAGCCGCCATCCACGGAGCCACCAGCCGCGTTCGCCCGATCCTGATGACCAGCCTCGCGATGACAGCTGGCATGCTGCCGATGGCCCTCGGGTGGGGCGAGTCCGGTCCGCAATCCGCCCCGCTCGGCAGAGCCGTCATCGGCGGCCTGCTCGCCGCGACCATCGCCACGCTGTTTGTGCTGCCCGCCGTCTTCGCGCTGCTCATGGGCAAGCCCTCGACGAAATCGGCGTCGCTCGACCCTGATGATCCGACAAGTGCGTACTGCGATGGAGTTCATTGAACCTGTAGGATGGGCACTCCTGCCCGTCCTGCTTGGGAATCGAAAGCCGGACGGGCAGGAGTGCCCATCCTACAAATGAAGATGTTCGAGGTGTTTGATGATGAAGCCGTTCGTTTGTCTGTTGCCTGTCGTGGTGATGCTGCTCGGGTGTGAGCAGGCTGTGAAAGTGTCGGTTCCCGCTGCTGCTGCTGCGGCTTCGACTACGGCGGGGGCACAGCCGCCGATCAAGGTTGCGCCGATCAAGCCCAACCGAAAAACGCTCGTGCGGATGGTCGAGCAGCCGGGGCAGGTCGAGGCGTTTGAGGAGGCTCCGCTGTTCGCCAAGGTGACCGGCTATGTGCAGAAGCTGCATGTCGATCTCGGCGACAAGGTCACAGGGCCGAAGTATGACGCGGCCGGGAAGCAGACCGCGCCAGGACAGGTGTTGTGTGAGCTGGCGATTCCCGAATTGAACGAAGAGCACGCGCAGAAACTCGCGCTGATTGAACAAGCCGACGCCAACGTCAAACAGGCCGTGGCCGCGATTCAAGTGGCCGAGGCCGCGCTGACTTCAGCGCAGGCGAAAGTCGCCGAATCGGAAGCGGCGGCTGAGCGAGATCAGGCGGTTTACAACCGTTGGAAGTCGGAAGCGGCTCGCGTGGCGGAACTCGTCAAATCGGGATCGCTCAGCCAGAAGGTGTCCGATGAAACGGCGAGTCAACTCGAAGCGGCCGACGCCGATCGTCGTCAAACGGCGGCGAAAGTCCGTTCAGCGACGGCGGTGATTCAAGAGGCCGGCGCGCTCATCGACAAAGCCAAAGCCGATCTCGTCGCGGCGCGGGCGCGAGCCAAAGTGGCTGTTGCCGAGGCCGAGCGGACGAAGACGATGCTCGACTACACGCTGATCCGCGCGCCGTTCGACGGACGGATCGCGGCGCGCCACATTCACATCGGCCATCTGGTGCGAGCGACCGGTACCGCCGCCGATTCGCCGCTGTTGGTCGTCGTCCGCATCGACAAGGTGCGCGTGAAGGTCGATGTTCCCGAGTCCGATGCCGTCCTTATCCAGGACGGGTGCGAGGCCACGGTCCGAGTCCCCTCCGCGCCCGGCACGTCGTTCCCCGGCAAGGTGGCTCGATCCGGCTGGTCGCTCGATCCGGGAACGCGCACGCTGCGGGTCGAGATCGACGTGGACAACGCCTCGGGAACGTTGCGTCAGGGGATGTATGTCTCCGCCGAATTGAAAGCCGCCGTGCGCGAGAACGCCCTCGCGCTGCCGCGCGCCGCCGTCCTCACACAGGACAAGGTCACCTTCTGCCACGTGATTGATGCGTCAGGCAAAGTCACCCGCGCTTCCGTTCAGCTCGGCATCCAAAGTGGAGCCGAAGTGGAAATTCGATCCGGTCTGACCGGTGAAGAACAAGTCATCGGCGCGAACTCAGCCGCCTTCAAGGACGGTCAAGTGGTCGAGGTTGTGGCACCAGTACCAACACCGGCGAAGTGAACCTGGGGGACGGGCACTCGTCTGTGCGACATTTGCTTCTGCTCATCGCCAGAGCCTCTCCAAACGTCGTGACATCACTGGCGTGACAGAATTGGAGCCGCTTCGACTGGGTTGATAGACTGCGAACCCAGTTGAGTTTCGTCTGCGAACGGCTTGTCCGTTTCTCTGTCAACAACTCCTGAGAGCCATCAATGATGTCAGTATATTTCGTCGCAATGAATCGAAGGGT
>JAYTXB010001092.1:0-2379 GCA_043743205.1 Schlesneria sp. | reverse complement strand
GTAAGGCCCCGGGTTCTTCCGCGCGGAACCCGGGGCCTTACGGCACCCGGCTCGCCAAATACCCATCCCGATCAGAGGGCGCGCACCGTTTCGATCGCTTGCTCCATGTCATTGGGCAGCGACGCGGTGAAGGTTTGCCATTCGTGCGTCATCGGATGTGAGAACGAAATTTCGGCGGCGTGCAGAGCCTGCCGGTTGATATAGGGTGAGCAGCGCGGGGCGTTCGGTTCGCGATCGGGTTTGAGTTCTCCGAACGCGGCATAGAACTCGTCACCGACAACGGGGTGGCCGAGCGTCGCGAAGTGGACACGAATCTGATGCAGTCGTCCGGTGCGAGGCTTCGCGCGGACGAGCGTGTGTCGTGGAAGTCGTTCGATCACCTCGAAGCACGTCTTCGACGACTTGGCATCGAGTGCGTCGGCACGACACGTCATGAGCGCACTCGAATCGCCGCGTGACCGCCCAATGGGAAGGTCGATCGTCCCTTCGTCCTCTTTCACGACGCCATCGACGAGCGCGATGTACGACTTGGCGATTCGCTCGCGCTGGAACTCGATGGAGAGGAGCCGCAACGACAGATGGTCTTTGGCCGTCGCGACGACGCCACTCGTGTCGCGGTCGAGCCGATGCACGATCCCCGGCTTCCTCTGGCCGGGATAGTCAGACTGTTTGTCGAGCAGATGTTGCAAGGCGTTGGTTAGCGTTCCCAGTGGGTTCTTGCCGGTCGGGTGAATGATGAGTCCCGCTGGCTTGTTCACGATCAGCAGCCACTGGTCCTCGAAGACGATGTCAAGCGGGATGTCTTCCGACGGCATCAGGTTGTCGGGCGGTTCGAGCAACCGGATCGAGACCTCTTCACCCGCGAAGACGCGCTGGTCGGGTGTCGCCACGATGCCGTTGACCTTGGCTTGGCCCGCTCGCACCAAACGATGCAGTCGCCAAGCGGTGTAACTGCGAAGATGACGAGCCAAAAACGTATCGACGCGAGTTCCCGATAGATAACTCTCAACGATGGCGGTGGCGTGCATGGGGAAGTAGTCAGGGATCAGGAGACAGGAAGAAGTTGCCACGCTTGCCAGTGCGTGGGCGAATCATCGACGACTCACGTTCTGGCGAACGTGGCCACCCAACATTCTCAGCAAACCAGATTTTCGGAGGGCCACATTGCCCGCCTCATTCATCTGATTCCTTCAGAGGAATGAACCACTTGGGGAGCGGTACTGATCGGAGTTGGGCGAGCAGCATCAAGACTCCGATCAAGATGACGCAGATCGGAATCTCGATATCAATCGTCATGAGTTTCGCCTGGCGGAGGAGCGACAACACACTGCCGACGAGAAAGAACGGCCCGACGATGACGCTGACTTTGTCGATTCCACCGCTGACCACGAATGCCAATACCCCGATCATGCCGAGTGACAGCGTTAGCACCCAATTGATGCCTGGTGCGACTGACAGCGTTGTCAACAGCCAGCCGATACCCACCGTGATGATCAGCAGCGAGAGGACAATCGGCCCTTTGGAACTCTTCTGCATGGCGACTCCCTGTAGAACAGCGACGGCGAACGTTGGCGACGGAAGGGGTTTCGATGGCGGCGAACTCGTTCGGCCGATGTGTTGTGAGCGAAGGTTTCGGCGGCGGGCATTCTTGGCGGACTCCACCGAGAACGCTAGCCCTCTGTGTGGGTTTAGGTTTCGTGGCTCTCCGCCATTCGTGTTGATTCGTGTGGTACATCAGCCGCAGGGCGCTAGCCCCGGTTCGATTTGGCTTAGCAGCCTGTTGAAAAACTGTAGGATGGCCTCTTAGGCCGTCGTTTTTCTGCGGGAAATCGGACGGGCAAGGTGCCCATCCTACGTTTTTCAACGGGCTGTTAACCGGGGCTAGCGCCCTGCGGCTAATTTCTGCGGGCCAACAGGAATGGCGGAGAGCCGGTTTCGTTTGAGTTTCATGTGACCTGAAGTGCGAGTCATGGAATGCCTCGCCGATGTGGGTCGAGGAAACTCAGTCAATCCCTGACCGAGATTCCTCGACCGTGATTTCTCTCGCACTCTCGTCAATCAGCGTTTGCCCAAGTCTCAGGCCAAGGTAGACTCCGATGGGTCACGCGGTCGTCTATTGAGAGGTCTTCAACATGCTTGAGTTGCTCGGTCAAAGTCGGTCGGTGTGCGGAGGCGCCTCGCGGCGCGAGCTGCTTCAGGCCGGAGGGGCAGGGTTGTTTGGCCTCACGCTGCCGAGGCTGCTTCAGGCGGAAGAGGCTCTGAAGCAAACGGGAGCTGAGACGATCAAGCCTCGGGCGAAGTCGGTCATCTTTGTGATGTTGTTTGGCGGGCCAAGCCAGCTCGAAACGTGGGACATGAAGCCGCACGCGACAGATAAGA
>JAYTXB010001091.1:0-3609 GCA_043743205.1 Schlesneria sp. | reverse complement strand
AGGTTGCAGGAGTTCCCTCTTCCACTCACGCCAAGAGTCTCGACCGATGAATTGCCACAACTGCGGTGAGACGCTCGACGGAGACGGCACACAATCGATCGTCGTCTGCGAGCATTGCCGCACCTATCGCTCGTTTGGAACGCCGGACAGTTCCGTCGATCGAGTCGTCTCGCTTGGCAAGCCCGGCCGCTCGAAGTGCCCGTGCTGCCGACAGCGACTGACGCAAGCGGCCATGGACGGGTTGCTGGTCGAGTACTGCGATGACTGCACCGGCGTGCTGATCCCGGAAGACCTCTTCGCGATGCTGGTCCGCAATCGGCGAGCCGAGTATCGCGGAGCGGCTTCGCACCCAACGACTCTCGATTCAAATCACCTCGACGGCGAGCTCCATTGCCCGGCGTGCCGTAACGCGATGGATGTTCACCCCTGCTATGGCCCCGGCCACATCGTGATTGATTCCTGTTCCAACTGCCGGTTGGTCTGGCTCGATCTGAGAGAAACCGCCCACACAACACTGGCGATGGCCGCCAGCTAGGCCACTTCCTGACGCCTCCCGATTTCTCCCTCGCGTCGCTCAAAACGAATGATCCCAAACCTCACCGGTACCTTTTACTCGCAACGGCGCGAAGTGGTACTGAACGCGGCCAAGTAACTCCGTCGGGTTGTCGAAGTAGGCCGCCAGTTGCTTCAGTAATGCCGGGTCAGCAGACGGCGTATCACCACGCGATTGAAACCGGGAGAGGACTAGGACGCGGTAACTTCCTGCTGGCAGATCGAGTTGAAATCGCCCCTTGTCATCGACGGTCGTCATCGCGCCGCCGAGCGCTTTGATCGCCGCCGCCGCGACGCGCGCATCGGCCGCGATGTCTGCGGGGCGAAACCCGATAACCGGCAGCTTCACTTCACCCCCACGCTCCTCCGGCAGGACAATCAACCGCGCCCCGCGATCCGGCTGACTCTCTCCTTCCGCCGACTTGAAGGTGATGCGGCCCGACAGTTCGCTCGGCACCTCAACCACGACTGCGGGAGCGACAGCCGACGAGGATGCCGCTGGCGAAAGAGACTCCAGCACGCGTGCGAATCGTTCCAAGAACATTCCGCTCAAGAACAACGCCACAATCGCGAACGCACTCCACAGCGACGCGACCGATCTGCTCGCTACTCGCACGGAGACAGACTTGGTCTCGAAACGACTCGCAGCATGAGCCTCTGCGTTGGCACGAGTATTTTGCGTGGCAACTTGAGGTTGCGATATGACTGGCGGCGCGAGTGACAACAGTTCGGCGATCAAACTCTGTTCGCGCTCAGATGCCGTTGCTTCCGGAACTTCCAAGGGGTCTGATAAGACCGTCTCGATGCGCGGCGGCCGTTCCCATTCCAGAGCCGGCTGATCCCGTTTGATCGGTGTCGGGGCGATCGGGACTTCAATCGGGATCGGCTCGGGAATCGGTTGAGGAATCTGATTCGCTTCGTCTCCTTCGTCGTCGTTCTCTCGCGCAAAGCCCTGCGACGGCTGCTTCGCGATCGGCAGCGGCTGATCGAGTAGTTCGCCCAGGTTCGCCAGTTCGTCCAGCGCGCGGGCCAGTTGTGCGTCTTGCAGATTCATCTCAGGAGACGGCAACGGCTGAACCGTACCGTCGAGCAACGGGACTCGAATCGACCGACCGCACGTCGGGCAATCGACAACGCCACCCGCCTGCGCCCGCGAGATGCCCAGAAACTGACGACAGAAGTTGCAGCGAAACTTGATCGGCATCCGGAAGAAATCTCAATCGAAAAGAGAGACAGAGTGAAGACTGAGGTGCGGGATCTCCCGCACGTTGCTGATGCGGCTCGCGTGTGACGAATTGAGGATAGCTATCGTGGATGGAGTCAGTGTTTTTCGGATGGCTGAGACGCGCGCGAAAGTTCGTTCACCGCCAATAGCACAATCAACGACACCATCGACAGGATGAAGACTGTCACCGCGACCAGCAACACGCCACTCACGGCCAACGCTCCCGAAGCATCGCCGACCGCGCGCAGAATCAATGAGAGCATTCCCGCGATGAGGCCGATGCCAAACGCCGCTGCTCCGCTCCACAAGGTTCGTGCGATCCAAGAGTGCATGTCCCAATAGTCCTTGTTCACGATGTCTGCCGGTTCGCGCGAAGTTCTCACTTCAACGCGACGTGGTGCGAAATGAAGTACCGAGATGGACAAACAGCCCTCACTGCGGCGGCGAATCACACCGGAGCAACTCGGGTGTGTCAAGGACTCGCGAGTTCTTCGCTCGGCCAATCACTTTCTGAGAACAGCCACTTTTAGAATAAGGGGGATCTGGCGGGCGTGGCTCACTTTTTCAATAGGTTGTGATAAACCACGCAGCAGAGATTGGCCGGTTCGAGCGGTCGTCACCAATCCGGGCAATTCCCATCGCGTGAGTCAGAGACCGATCTCGACCGGTCAAACGGTCGCTACTAGACTCCGTCCGCACCCTGTGTATGGGTCGTTCCTGACGCTGTGCGCGCAGGGATGACGAACCAGAATCGGCGTTGAGACGCGAGGGAACGTAGGCTCGATGAATGACACGCTGCGAATATTGTTATTGGCCGTGATTCAGGGGATCACCGAGTTTCTGCCGATCAGTTCGGACGGACATCTGGTGGTCGGAAATGAATTGCTCAAACGCTGGCAGGGTGGAACGATTCCGAAGGAATCACTCACGCTGATCCTCGCTCTGCACTTAGGGACGCTCGGTTCCATCGCCGTTGTCTACATCGAGCGTCTGAAGAAGATTGTGGCGGAGTTGGACTGGCGACTGTGTGCGAACATCGTCGTGGCCTGCATCCCCGCCGCGATCATTGGCATCGGCTTTAAGCAGACGTTTGAGGAACTGTTTGAATCTCCGCTCGCGGCGGGATACGGCTTTCTACTGACGGCTGCGGTGCTGATGTTGGGACAGCGATTTCAATGTGGCCAGATTGGTGAGCGGCAACTTCCGTGGCCGATCGCACTCATCATTGGTTGTTTCCAGGCGGTGGCCATTCTGCCGGGAGTCTCGCGATCGGGCTGCACGATCTCGAGCGGATTGATCTGTGGAATGGAGCGGACTTCCACGGCCACGTTCTCGTTCCTGATCGCGATCCCCGTGATCGGAGGCGCGGTACTGCTTGATGCCGTCAAGCTGTTCCGGCTCAGCTCCGCAGAGGCGAGCAACGTTCCTTGGGGAAACTATGCGATGGGAGCAACGGTCTCATTTATCGTCGGCATCGCCGCGCTCAGGCTGCTAATCCGGATGCTCTCGCGCCAGAAGCTGCACTGGTTCGCCTACTACTGTTTTGTGGCGGGCGTCGTCACGATTGGTTGGCAGGCGTGGGAGGGGAAGGAGATTGGCCTGTAGACGAGTGTTTTTCGTCCTCGCCGCAACGTCGATTAGCCCATGTCGGACAGCCTCGGAATTATACCTCGCGCGGCCCGAAGTGGGACATTTAGGACTGGCGCAGAAATAACTGTCGGAGTTAGCAGCCCGTTGAAAAACTGTAGGATGGCCTCCTAGGCCGTCGTTTTTCTGCGGGAAATCGGACGGGCAAGGTGCCCATCCTACGTTTTTCAACGGGCTGTTAGGTG